>CAYHUS010000012.1:0-15536 GCA_964359715.1 uncultured Candidatus Saccharibacteria bacterium | reverse complement strand
CTGGACGCATGACCCCTCCTCGCGCTGAGTGGTGCCGTTATGTCGCGGGGTTGGTCCAATGTGACACACACAAAGAAAGGGTTAGGTACACGGTTCAGTATTTCAAGACAGCGCCACCTGAGCCTGACAGAGCGTTCGACCGTTCTTTTGGGTGCTTTAGCTATGACTATGATGAAAAGTCAAAAGAGATAAAGATTCACTTTAAAAATGTTGACCAGAGTGGCTTGGGTCCTCTGAGTAGTGCCCGCGTGGGTGCGCGCAGGGACGAGCTACAAAAAATGTTTGCACAAATCAAGACACGTCACCCTGAGGCTCAGAGTGTCCATGGGCTGTCGTGGCTCTATGCGAGAGAGGAGTATCGACGACTATTCCCCGATGCGTTTAACAAGTCACTTGTGGTTCACGATGAAGATGATCGATATTGGGGTACCTCAAGGTGGGGTCAGTTTTTTACAAGTGAAGGATCAATACACAGTGAGATTAGAACGCAATTTTTAAAGAGGTTAGAACAGCTTAGTTCGACGCATCCACACTTGGCATTCCCCATTCAAACGTTTGTAGCACACGCACCTATTAAAGAGTTTTATACCAAATACGGAATTGTCTAAAATGTGTATGAATACAACGTGTGAGAAGTAAATCCCTGACCGACCTTTACCTTTTCTTCAGCAGCGCGCGTAGGGAAGGGGAAGTCGCACAACACCACTTTTGTTCCTGACTGTACCTCACGTGCAATTTTATCCTCCAATTTTGCCACCACCTCGGGGAAGAGGTACAGATAGATGTGCGTCGCATCAGAAAGCGAAGCGTGTTCAAAATTTTTAAAGTGTATGCGTGCATTCTTCCTTCTTTTAACAAATGCGATGCTCTGTGCGAGTACATAGGGGAGTGGGGCAAGCTCGTACCCAATTATGTGTGCGTCTTTGTGTCTGTCGGCAAAATAGTAGACTGCCCGCCCATTGCCGCACCCCAAGTCATACACCACCGAGTTTGTGCCAATACCCAAAAGCCGCTCTGCCTCGGCAATGGTACGCCGCTGTGTGGGTACAAAGGGAACAGGGGTGAGCGCCATCCCGACAATCCCTAACAAAAATAAGACTCCTACCCCAAGCACAATGGCGAGGAGCACGAGCATTATGATCATAAACAGAGACTCGGGCATATCGAACAGTGTACCCTATAGGCGTTGTATACTGGTTTCATGTTACGCACACTCTCCGCACTTCTTATTGGTGTCTTACTACTGCCGCTCTCGGCGCTTGCCGACAGTCCATACGTGCTACCTTCTCAGACGCTCATCACCATTAACTCAGCTCCAACCCCAGCTGGGTGTCCGCGACTCTCGGTAGTTCTTGAGCGCGGTGCACGTGACGCATCATCAGGTGGCGAGGTATCTGAGCTTCAAAAATTTCTTGCGGGTTACTACAACATACCTACTACTGACTTGGTTACGGGATACTTTGGACCAATCACACACGGCTATGCCGTGCGATTTCAAAAAGAGGTGGGGCTCCCATCTGCGGGATACGTCGGCGGGCTGACTAGGGCGGCCATAGCCAAGGCATGCGCGGCTCTGCCTAAGGGCACCACAAGCACTGACGTGTCTGTACCAATACCCGCGATTGCAGTCGTGTCGGCTACTGACTCAGCTATCACACTTCGCTACGTTAATCTCCCTGCACAATCACAGTTTGTTTTTATAAACCGAGGGTCAATGGCACGCACCGTAGCAAGTAACCCTACACTTTCTGCAGGTGGAAGTGGGAACATAGACATTGTGGTACCAAATCTTGGCACGGGGTCGTACTATATCGCGGTTGTGAACGCGACCACGGGCTCCATTATCGTCGAGGGAAAGGCGATAACAATAAGTGTTGGTTCGTCTACACAGCCGTCCTGCACTCTGACTTCTGATAAATCAGGTTATCAAGTGGGGGATGCAGTCACGCTCTCATACACTGGTAAAAATTCTACAAGCGCATCGTGGACAGCGTCGTCAGTTGCTAATCTCACCATACCTATCCAAGGTGGCACTCTGCCGCCAAGCGGCTCGGTGGTGGTAAAGGCCGCACAATCTGGCACAGCACTCCTAACACTTTCTGTTGTTGGAGATGACGGTGACGCGACATGCTCGATCCAACTTACGGTTTCTGACAAGCCACTCCCTACGTGTACCATTCTCGTCGATAAGGCTGCGTATCGTGTCGGCGATCTTATTGTGGCAAGGTGGACTACCACAAACGCAACAAGCGCAGCGTGGGGCAAGGCTCCTCAAGGTCAGACAACCTTTACACTCCCCACGAGCGCGCTCACGCTGACAGGTGGGCAGGGCATAGTCGCGAGCCTTATAGGCACAGTTCCCCTCACCATGAGCGTCACAGGGCAGGGCGGCACCAACACCTGCACCGTGCCGGTGATTGTGGTCCAGTAGATCTAGCTTTGGCTTTCACAATGAAAAATGCAAAGAAAAAGCTAATTCAATTTATCAACTTTTTACTTGTACCGATACACATTCAAGTCAGGAGTGCTTACCTAGGTGGACGATTATTTCCTGAGAGCTTTTTACACCTCAAGAAAGTGCTTAAAGACCCAGTACCCGCAACTGTCATAGACGTGGGCGTTGCAGATGGAACACCCGAGCTGTGGTCTGCGTTCCCACCAGCAAAGTATAAGTACTTATTAGTTGAGGCAAATCCAGCATATGCAGAGAAACTAAAGGATTTTGGAACCAAAATGAACGCGGTAGTTGAACAGGTCTTTTGCGGTGATCACGATGGGATAGAAAGCTTTATCACAGATACAGCATATGATAGCGGGAAAGCATCAAAGTACTCTAGGAAAGTGGGAGGAGGTGAGACTCGCTCAAACATCCCTTCGTTGAAGTTGGATACTATAGTAAAGCGACACTCACTCCCGCATCCATACATTCTAAAAATTGATGTCGAGGGAGCAGAGCTCGACGTGCTCCGTGGAGCGACTGAGGTGCTAACCCACACTGAAGCTATCATCATTGAGACACCAATAGTGCTACGGAAGGAAGGTGCTTCTAGTTTTGGTGAGATAGTGTCTTTTCTTCACCAAAGAGGTTTTGCGATCTTTGACATTGCAGAGATGTCGTATCACCAGAAAACTGGCTTTCTCAATCTTGCGAACGCAATCTTTGTAAAAGAAAAAAATCCCTTTTGGAATTGATCAAGTCCCTGTTCGACCTCGGAGGTCGAATAAGGAAAAGGCTAAAGTTTCTATCTGTGCCCGGAGTGAGACTCGAACTCACACCCCTTGCGGGACCCGATCTTAAGTCGAGCGCGGCTACCATTACGCCACCCGGGCAACCTTCTTATTTCTACCACGATGAGTGGGCTTTAGGCTATGGCAATTTGGACAAAGAATTCGTAAGTTGCTTAGTCTATTATCGGACCTCGTACCATTCTTATGGTCTAATTCCAAAGGTGTTCGTCCATCAGCAGCCTTCTTTGACCATCCGCACTCCTCACACCGCGCCCTCTTGAGCCCGCTTGCATATAGTCGCTTTTTGAGTTTATAGCTTTGATATTCGCTGTTCTTTTTAAGCAGTTGTCTGATAGGAACCGCAGCAACAACCGGTGTTTGTGAACCTCTGCGCCAACCTTTACCAAAAAAGTGTTTCGTCGAAAGGTTTTGTGCGCGAATTTCGCGCTGTATTTGTACATAATTACCTCCTGCTGGTACCAACTTGAGCTTAACAAGTACCTCTCGAACACTTTTTGAGGATGAAACCGCTACTTTCAAAGCGGTGTTTGACCATGAGCGCCTCCTCATACAAGTAGGATACCACAATAGGGGACACGTACATCAGTGGTGCTCTACTATGTCTACCATTTCATCATCCCGGCGACAGCTTTTTTTTAGCATAGTGTGGCTTATCGCGCACCAAAGTATTGCTCTAGTATAAAGTCTCGCATAGGTTTGGTAAGACGCTCTACTGGGGCAAAGTCGTCTGTAAAGGTGATAGCTAAGTCAGTGGGGAACTCGCTCGGCGCGATTGGGTACAAGAGATCTCTGTGGGGTGGGACGTTGCGTACGCTAGTACTCGTGGCAGTAGGATTCATTGAGGCAACAACAATAATGTTTTGAATAGTATTTTTTGGTGCTGTGCTAATTTGAAACATCTCTACTGATGAGAAAGTAGCTGTGAGCGTCTTAACAACGCTCGCGGTATACTCACTCCCCGGACCATTCACCGACCCGATGATGTTAAGCACAACCACCCCCTCATCAGTGAGTGAATCACGCATCAGGGCAAACGCCTCGCGCGACATAAGTTGAAACGGTGACATCAGTGGAGAGCTAAATGCATCAACGACTATGACGTCATAGCGCACTTCTTTGGCCTGAATAGTGTTGAGGTAAAATCTCCCATCTTGATGTATAGATACTAAGCGCTCAGTAGGGGTAAGGCCAAAAAAATCTTTACCAATCTTTGTCATCGCAGGGTCAATCTCTACAACATCAATCACGGTATTTACAGTTCTTTTTTCTAGGTGCATTGGGTACGAGTAGTTGCACCCCCCAATAACCAAAATTCTTTCTGGTAGTGGCACGTACGAAAAGAGAGTGTCAAACGTGCGCGTGTAGGCAAGTGGGAGACCCTCAAGCACAGTGTCGTTTTGAATATACCCACCACACTGAGTACCAAACGGGTCAGTGTGTACGGTGCGCAGGTATACCTCACCCTCTTTGTGATATGCGTCAACCACCTGTATTCGCTGATACCTACTATCAATGTCTGCAATGACTGTTCCTCGTATCAAGCTTGTCGGGTATGCTGCATTAGTTGTGCTCACAGCTCCAGCGACAAAAGTTGCCACTACACACGCGACGACGATAGCAACGCCGCGACCCACTAGTGCGACAACAAGTGAGAGTATGAGAAGAAGTACTCCAATGGCAAGCAGTGTTGTGTGTGACCCGACGTACGGTATTACAAATGCTCCAACACCGAGCGATCCTATGACACTTCCTGCGGCGCCAAGTGCCGAGACACGGCCCACCACCGTCGCCGACTTCTCAAGTGTGGCAAGGAGTATTTTGACAGATATGGGGGACACTGCGGCAAGAAACACACTTGGCAAAAAAAGTATAAACAATGCCGCTACTGCGGCGGCGCCCGTAAGTCCTAATAGTGGTACAAGATAAGATCCAAGGCCGGCTATAGCACCAATACTCAGCCACGAAGTCATGGTAGAGAGACCCGCGGCGGCAAGCACTGCCGTTAAAAGTGTGAGATGTCTCGCGTGATCCTTAATGCGGTCTGCAACTATGCCGCCCCCCCAGTACCCAATGGCAAGCCCCAAAAGCACCACGCCCAAAATGCCTGCCCAGCTCTCTGCGGTATCACCAAAAAAGGGTGCAAGCGCACGCGCCCCAACTATCTCGAGTACCAAGACAGCAGCGTTTGCAAAAAAAATTGCTATCCAAACCACTTCTCAATGGTACCAGCTAAATCAAATGTATGGTAAAAACTATCTACGGCCTAGTGTGTCACACATACTAGACTCGCCGTTCTTACTGGGCCACGTCGTCAAGTGGTAAGACAAGGGACTGCAAATCCCTTATACGGCGGTTCGATTCCGCCCGTGGCCTCCAAAATCTGACGTTTGACTATAGAAGCTACTATGGTAGCTTTCCGTTGTCATGAAGGAAGGAGTAGAGACAGCACCCCAACCAATACCAGCAGAAACTGCTCGGTTATTTCAGAATATATTTTTCTGGTCATTCTTTTTTTCTCAAGGTTCTGAATCAGTGCAGAATAGTCTTTTCCGTTACGCGTGCCTTACGGAGCCTAGTCTTGCAGGTGTGTTGCCACATGTAGAACGTGCTGATAATTGTGTAACGTATAGCGCCTCCTTTGTACAAGACATTACTCAGCCTGCGATAGAGCGAATTGAAAAGTACATAACTCGTTCTAGTCATAAAAAAATTGGTCACACTTCTATGTTGCAAGAGATTATGGGGCAAGATCCAAGGACTGATTTTGGTCGCGGACGCAGCCGTGGTGTGCTGTTTGAGTTTGTTCGTCGCATCGAGTCTGCTCAAAAGGACCAACCGTCAAAGCGTGTAGATCTAATTGAGGAGCAGCTAATCGTTGTTGGAAAAATCCTACTTACTAAAGATCATGAATGGATGACGGAGAAAATAAGAGAAACCAAAAAGGGTCATACAATCAAAGCTCCATTTAACGATGGGCATTTCTCACATCTATGTCACTTTGGTTTCTTAAAGCAGCCGCTCCCTAGGGATTGCCCCGCAGTGTTCCGGAGGTTATTTGGCGAGATCCCTGCAGTTTTGCTCACGCTTGCTCGTACTGATGGGGATGCTGCAAGCAAGCTCAAAGCGATAGTGCAGCGACATAACAATTTTCACCTCACAGAGCAAGTCTCACTTCCTTTTGCGTAAACTGCAGATCCGCTTCTGAGGTTTACTCAACTACAACACCGCCAAGGTAGGGGTCTTGTAAAAACACTATTCGTGGGATCGAGCGAATTTTAATTGTCTTTTTTATATACTGAGCAAACTCATCTCGAACGCGAGACAAAAACTCAAGTGCTATGCGTGCGTTCTCGTCAGGGAATACAGATACAAACACCGTGAGGTGCTGTCCACGTGTATCAAGCTCGACGCGCGTCACGGTTATGAGTGACGTTCTATTAGACTCGCGGTTGATAAACTCTGCCGCCGCGTGAAGAAGTGCTGACTCTGTCTTTGCCTTATCCATGTGGCTTTAGCGCGGCACGGGCTGGGCCACCTGCGATAATGGTGTCTCCTGCTACCACATCAGCCTTGGTGTCTACCTGCATTCCACATTCAGAGCCAGCCGGTACACTATCTACGTTCGAGCGCTGAAGTTGAAGGTTAACAACTTTACCAAGCCCAACTTCAATACCACGACGATTAATGAGCACGAGGTCTCCAACTTTGAGCATTCCTTCTTCAACGCGCCCTCCCAAAACGTGTTTTACACCAGCCACTGAAAAAAGTTTTAAGATCTTTGCGCTTCCCGTGACTGCGTCGCCACTTCTATCGGGCACGTGTGACAGTACCTGCGTTTTAAGCCACTCAGAAAGTTCATAAATAATTGCTCGAGTTTCAAGTGCGATGTGTTGTCGCTCGGCAAGGTCCTTTGCTGTCGCGTCAGCCTTGACGTTAAATCCTAACAAAGCGCTCGGTGAGAAACCAATGAGAAGCTTTACATCTGCTTCTGATATTGACCCAACGCCGCGTCCAGCAATTACTACATCAACGTCTTCGTGCTGAACTTTGTTGAGCTCGTATTCAAGTGCCTCAAGCCCTCCCACAGAGTCAGCTTTGACCACAATGCGGATAGTAGGTTTGTCACTCTCATTTTGAGTTGCGTTTGATGCCGTCTGCGCACCGCTTCGTTCTGCCTTGTCCACCATGTCTTCAGCCTCTCGCTTTGTGGGTACCATGCTGACAGTGTTTCCTACTTCGGGTTCTGAGGAGAAGCCGGTTATGCGTGCTGGTCTTCCACACGAGAGCGTCTGTTGTTTTGCGCCCGTAAAGTCTTCAATGACTCGAAGTGGGGCAAACGCCTTACCTGAGACGGCAAAGCCCCCAGTGGTAAAAGTTCCTGCTTTTACAATGACGGTTGCAGAAACGCCAGACCGTGGGTCTCGAGATGATTCGATAACAACGGCCAACGCAGGGGAGGCGTCATCACATGTAATGCTCTCAACATCAGCCACAAGGAGAATAAGGTCAAGGAGCTCCGAGATCCCATCCCCACTCTTAGCAGAAACAGCGGCCCACGGGACATCGCCACCAAGCCCCTCTAGGTAGATACCTTCTCGAAGGACAGACTCTTTTGCGCGGTCAAGGTTTGCAGTATCTTTATCTGTTTTTGTAAAACATACAATCATTGGTGTCTTTGATTCGGTGACTGCCTTTATTGCCTCAACAGTTTGCGGCTTTACTCCATCATCTGCCGCGACAATAACTATAGCGATATCAGCAGCACCTGCAGATCTGCGACGCATCCCCATAAACGCTTCATGTCCGGGGGTGTCGATAAAAGTGATCTTTTTGTCCCCGTCTTTTGTTGGATGGGTTACCTCATAGGCAGACAGCTTCTGCGTTATGCCGCCCGCTTCTTTGAGAGCCGTGTCACTTTTTCGAATAGCGTCAAGAAGCGTGGTCTTGCCATGATCGATGTGACCTACGATTGCTACGACTGGCTGGTGACAGAGCGCCATCCGTATAGAGAACCACAAAATTGAGCATAGAGCAATGGCTCACGACTCACCGAGCAACTTTTTTGCAGCAGCGATCGACGCATCTTCTTCGTTTGAAAGTTCTCTCGAAGAGGTAAAGGTGTGCACTTCTTTAGCATACACGCGTACGCCGTCTCGTGCGTGAATACCAGAAAAGACCACACCATCACCAGACTCATTAAGAAGTGCAGCAGAGAAGCTTTGCTGCCCTCCCGCGTTTTGAAAAGGGTCAAAGTGTTGTACCTCTACCGCGCGAAGCGCGGTCTGCATTCTCGCGTCAAGATTATTAAGTGCGGTTTCAGTTTTTTGAGCATGTTCGCTCAGCTGATCAAGCTTTGTGTGCATGTCAGTGAGTGAGGACTCGAGAGAGGCGCCATCTTTGCCTCGAGTGAGGAGGGTTATACGGCGAGACAACAACACAGTGCGCAGAAGTGCGAAAAGTGCAACAACGATACACGCGTCCAACACGTAATCGCTCTGTAGTCGCGTAGCAATAGCGAGCACTATACCTTGCCAGTCCATAGTGAGATAATACCAGAAGTATGCGAAGTAAATCCCTACGCACCCGAGTATATCTAGATTACGCAGCTGCGACACCGCTTTCGCGCGCCGCCCTTCTCGCCCTTAGAAAAGCTGAATCTTTATATGGCAACCCGTCAGCAACTCACGAAGAGGGGAGGGCGGCGCGTGGGGCCATTGATGATGCTCGTCGTGCAGTCGCCGAGTCGCTCACGGTAAAAAGTGAAGAGATTACCTTTACCTCAGGCGGTACCGAGTCAAACAATCTTGCCATTCTTGGTTCTATTCGAGCGTTACATGCCCGAGGTATCGAGTACTCTGCTATGCACATTATTTCATCCACTATCGAGCATGCCGCGACGTTAGGCGCGCTAGCGATGGTGGAGAAGTGGGGAGTGGCGGTAACCAGAGTGTCTCCAAACAAAGATGGGATTGTCGAACCAGATAGCATTGTCTCTGCCCAGAAGGACACGACGGTACTGATAACGCTTGCTGAGGTAAATAGCGAGATTGGTGTTATTCAGCCGCTCAAAGAGATCGTACGCCGCACGCGTGAGCGGCACAGCGCGTATGCAGATACCGTGCCTGAGATTTTATTCCCCATCCTTCACGCAGACTGTGCGCAGTCACCACTGTATCTAGACGCATCACCGCATCACGTGGGTGCAGACCTAGCGTCATACGATGCGCAAAAAATTATGGGTCCAAAGGGTGTTGGAGTTTTATATCGAAGTTTTTCTGTCCCCATTCTTCCCATTATGGGTGGCGGGTCTCAGGAGCGAGGACTGAGGTCGGGAACTGAAAATACTGCAAGTATTGTCGCGGCAGGAGTTGCCTTTACTGCGGCACATGATGAGCGCGCGAGGAGAACGATTCGTGTTTCTGCTATGCGGGAATATTTGGTACAAAAGCTTCGCCACGAGATACCCGACCTCACAATTGTTGGCAGTATGAAAAAGAGAATTGCAAACAATGTACAGTGCGCGTTCCATAATGTTGATGGCGATTATCTTGCGGTATTGATGGATAGAGAGGGTATTGCTGTCTCGCCACGCTCGGCGTGCTCGGGATCTAGTGTTGGACATTCGCATGTGGTCTTAGCTCTTACCAACGATATGTCGCTTGCTCGAGGGACTATTAGGTTTAGCCTTGGACAGAGCACCACACAAAAGGACTGTGATAGGGCAGTGCGTGCACTTGTTCGCGTTCTTCCGTTAGCTGGATACCATGGAACCCTCAACAAAAGAAAAAAGAATTGAATCTCTCCTATGGCTTAGGTAAGCCATATAGTGCTAGCCCGCAATACTTGACAATAGTGACAATGGGTGATATAATGGTATCACCATGACGTTTTTACAATTCATGCAAGCAGGCCTCGCGGCGTTTGTAATCATTCTCGCGTTGTCTCGCTCATAATATGCCCGTCTATCCTGAACGACCAGCAGTCCCACTCCCTGAGTGGAAGTCAAAGATAACTCTCAGTGGGCTCACCAAAACAGAGCTCGAGGTGTTACGCCTTTTGGCGACACCGCTCACTGATAAAATGATAGAAGATCGGTTGAAAATTACTGAACGTACAGTGCGCTTTCACATCGCAAACATTATTGAAAAGACAGGAGCCGCAGAAGGTATCGAAGATCAGCAAGACAAGCGCTCAAACTTTCTCCCTCGGATGCGGATTATTTTGTGGTACATCTCTGTGGCTAAAGATAAGCCACAAGAGTCTGTGGGCACAGTAGCACTCGACTAGAGCGGCGCCTCGGCGCCGTTTTTTGTTAGTTGACTCGAGAATTGGCTAGGAGTACGGTGTTTATATGGAGTCGCCCCCAGGGCCGGTCCCAAGTATAGACACTCTCTCAAAACGAGAGCGACAGGTTATCCCATACATACTCTTGGGTAAGACCGATCAAGAGATAGCCACCATCCTTAAGATTTCTCCCAGAACAGCTCGCTTTCACGTTGAAAACGCAAAGACAAAGGCAGGAGTAGTCTCTCGCACCACACTTGCTGTCTGGTATGACCGACAAGTCCCCGAGGCGTTCAAGCTTCCTGTGTGTGGAGCGGTGATACAACCAACTAGCCGCAGCCAACCTCGAGGGGTCAAACTAGGGGGCGAAGAAAAGCGAGACTGATTCTCACACACACGCAGATTTTTGATATACTCTGCTCATGGACATTGAGGAGCTCAATAAAGCACAGGTAATTCTATTGGTGCTCTTGGTGTCGTTTGTTACCTCAATAGCGACAGGTATTGTCACCGTGTCTTTGTTAGCACAGGCTCCTCCCGCAGTAACACAGACGGTCAATCACATTATTCAGCGCACCGTAGAGGCAGTTACACCCAGCATTGGCTCTCCACAGACCACCGTCAAAGAGACCACGGTAGTAGTCAAAGAGGACGAGCTTATTACGAACTCGATCAGCTCTTCGTTTTCACAAGTCGGAGCGATACATGATGGAACTGCAACATCCTCGCCAGTCACTGCTATGGGTGTACTTCTTTCAGGAGGTTTTTTGATCACAAATTCTTCATCCGTTGACGACAGCAAACATCTCGTAAGCTTTTCAGCCACCTCAACACTATTCTCAGTTACCTTGAGAATTCCAGAGGTTGGTGTTGCCGTCTTGGTACCGTCGAACACGCTCACAGGTGGGATGCGAATTTCAGATGCAGATGGTGCGCGGCTTGGACAAACAGTTATCGCACTCCCCTCAGCTACCGGCAATCGTGTGGGAATCGGCTCTATCACTGCTCGGTACACGCTCGCCCGCGTTGGCAAAGACTCTGATACACCAATACGAGCAGTAGAGACCAACATCACAGGGCGCATAGCGCAAGGCGCACCGCTTATTTCATCAACGGGCGATGTTATTGGAATTTCGACCTCAGTCTCACAGGGGGAAGGGGGGAGTGAGGGCACCTTTGTGGCGCTCTCTGATATTGCACCGTTTATTTTGAATGTGCGGGGCACCTCTACCCCTCCTACCGCAGACCTTGCCGAGTAGGGAAAAGTGTTTCCGAACGCCTTTGGATTTGGTATACTAATGGTATGCCACCATTACCTCCATTCAATAACTTCACTACCAAGGCAAAAGAGGCTGTGCGCCGAGCGCACGAGCTTGCCATTGAGCGAGGACAGAACCAAGTATCGTCACTACACATGGCGGTCGCGCTTACGCTCCAAGAAGAGTCGATTGTGGTATCTATCCTCGAACGGTTAGATATTGATATCGTATTGTTTACTGATTCTTTGATAGAACTTCTCGAAGCGCCACAGTCGTCATCAACCGTCGCTCCTTCATACCAACTCTATCTCACCCCTGACTTGGTGCAGGCACTAGAATCATCGGTAAAAGTGGCGTCCGCCATGGGTGAGTCATTTGTGTCTGTTGAACACTTGTTTCTAGGAGTTCTCCAGCACGCAGGCCCAGCGATCGAGGTGTTAAATCGTTTTCGCATAGATCGAAACGCAGTGATGAACGTGATGCAAGAGATGCGCACTGGCCGCACGCAGACGCCACAAGCTGAAAAGAAATTTAGAGTGCTCCCCAAGTACACGCGCAATCTCACCAAGCTTGCACAAGAAAATAAACTTGACCCAGTCATTGGGCGCGACACCGAGATATCACGCGTTATTCAGATTCTCTCACGCCGAACTAAAAACAATCCGATTTTGATCGGCGAGGCTGGTGTTGGTAAGACTGCTATCGCAGAAGGATTGGCAAGCAGAATGGCAGTGGGTGATGTCCCAGAGTCTCTAAAAGACAAAGAGCTGTTGACGCTCGATCTCGGGTTGTTAATAGCGGGTACCAAGTACCGAGGCGAGTTTGAAGAGCGGCTTAAAAATATTATGAAAGAGGTAGAGCGCGCTGAGGGCAAAGTTATTTTGTTTGTTGATGAGATACACACGCTGGTAGGTGCGGGTGCCGCTGAGGGAGCAATGGATGCTTCGAACATGTTGAAGCCCGCTCTCTCTCGGGGAGATATGCGCGTTATTGGTGCAACGACCTTGAAGGAGTATCAGATGCACATTGAGCGTGACCCAGCACTCACACGCCGTTTTCAACCAGTGTATGTACACGAGCCAGATGAGCCTGACGCGATCTCAATTTTGCGAGGACTACGAGAAAAGTACGAGCTCTACCACGGGGTGAGAATCACCGATGACGCCATAGTTGCCGCGGTCCAGCTGTCGTCGCGCTATATCACTGACCGATTTTTACCCGACAAGGCGGTAGATCTTATTGACGAGGCCGCTTCAGCACTGCGTATTTCACTTGAAAATAAGCCACCTCAGCTTGAAGAAACTGATCGCAAGATACGCCGCTTGGAGATTGAACACGCGGCACTTAAAAAGGATGAGGCAGCGCACGTTGGGAAAAACACCAAGGAGCGAATGAAAGATATTGAGGCAGAGATTGCTGAGGTTCGAGAAAAGACAGCAGACCTTGAGGTGAAGTGGAAGAGCGAGAAAGAATCATTGGGAGCGATCGGCAAACTTAAAAAAGAGTATGAAGGACTTCGCGCCGAGGCCGAGAGTGCCGAGGCACGCGCAGACTTGTCACGCGCAGCTGAGATTCGCTATGGCCGTATGCCTGAGATTGAGAAGAGCCTCACCAAAGAGCAAAACAAATTGACCAAACTTCAGCGTACGCGCCGCGTGTTGAAAGAAGAGGTGACCGAGGCAGAGATTGCTGCGGTGGTGAGCCGTTGGACCGGAGTCCCCGTGTCTCGCATGCTCGAAGAAGAAGCAAAGAAGCTTGCTCGTATGGAGGAGGACTTGAAGAAGCAAGTGGTGGGACAAGACGACGCGGTCAAACTTATCTCAGACGCGGTCAAGCGGTCTCGTGTCGGTATTGCTGATCCAAATCGTCCTATCGGATCATTCTTGTTCTTGGGTCCCACTGGTGTCGGTAAGACCGAGCTTTCGAGAGCGCTTGCCAAGTTTATGTTTGATGACGAGTCGGCCATTATTCGCGTCGACATGTCCGAGTTTATGGAGAAGCACTCGGTGTCAAAAATGATTGGCTCACCCCCAGGATATGTCGGCCACGAAGAGGGGGGTGCGCTCACTGAAAAAATACGTCACCGCCCGTACGCAGTAGTATTGTTTGACGAGATAGAGAAGGCTCATCCTGAGGTTTTTAACGTGCTCCTACAGGTTTTGGACAACGGACACTTAACTGACGCGAAGGGGAGAAAAGTGAACTTTAAAAACTCGATAGTTATTCTTACCTCAAACATTGGAAGCGAGTTTATAGACAAGATGTCGACGTTTGGATTTATTCCGAACGCGACTGATGACACCAAGCAGTACGAGATGGCAAAAGATAAGGTGACTGCCGCGCTCAAGGACTACTTCAGGCCAGAATTCTTGAACCGTCTTGATGAGATCATCCTTTTCAACATCCTCTCACCAGAGGCTATAAAGGATATCGTCAATATGCAGGTGAAGATTGTGAAAGACCGACTTGCTACAAAAGATATAACACTCGAGATCAACCCCGAGGTGTATACCTACCTTGCGAAGGAAGGGTACAACCCACAGTACGGCGCGCGCCCACTGAAGCGCCTGATACAGACCAAGATACTGACCCCCGTCGCATCGTTTATGGTGTCACAGGGCGTGATGGAGGGAGGCACTGTGATAGTGGGAGTTAAAGAGGGAGGCGAGTTTACCTTTGAAGTTAAGAAAACGGCACGCCAAACTAAAAATCATAGGGCAAAAACAGCAAAGCCAGAGTCAGCTGAAAAAGAAAAAGTCGAAGTCGAGGCGGTCTAGCAGAGCTAGTACTCGTGCTCCTGCTTCTTTTGGTTGAAGAGGTCTCTGTCAAACTTATCTTGTGTGTACTTTACACCTACGACTATCTTGCCTTGGTGCATAGAGCTGATGTAGTATCCACGACCTTTATCGAGGTATGACCGGTACGCCTCGTACGCATCTATTTTAGATCTGTACCCATCGTTGTGTCTGTGGTAACCCTCAAGGCTGGCAATAATAAAATCGTGCTCTCCAAAAGTTAGGCCGAGAACCAGCTTTAATTTTTTATCTACGACTGGATATCGCTTCATCTGCAAAATGCGATATACAAGCTCTGGAAGATCTTTGTCCTTAATCCCCAGCACCATAAGGGGGTGTCCGTCTGGCCTTTTTTGTTTTGAATCTATCTTTATATAGTGCAAGATATTCTCTGTAGCAGGGTTATTGGGGTCGAAAAGCTTTGCGACCTGCTCAAATGATGCTTCTGGCATTGGAGGAATGTAGCATCAGAAAGTGTAAAAGAAAAGGTAGACCATACTGTTCGACCTCCGAGGTCGAACAAGGTATTTGACAGATAGAGATATGTGATGTACTATTATTTTCATGTGGAAAAGGGTTGAAGAGTCCATTGTGGATGAGGCGGTTGAGATAGATAAGTTGATGACCAAATCAGGCCATATTCTTTTTATGCGGAGAGTGGCACTTTTTCTTTTTCTTGCAGGTGCGTCATGCTTAACCGTTGGTATTGGAGGCTTGGCTCTCTCTGCAGTAGGCTATGGACTCCTTGGACTTTCAATTGGTAATTTAGCTACAGTCGCCGCCATCTTTGTTGGATTGGGTATTGTGGGAATAGGCGCAAGCACAGATATTTCAGGACGCCGCTAATACTAAAACAAAAGACCCCCGAATTTGCTTCAAGGGGTCCTGTGGTGCGCCGGGTTGGATTCGAACCAACGAAGCCCGAAGGCGCCAAATTTACAGTCTGGTG
>CAYHUS010000011.1:0-15890 GCA_964359715.1 uncultured Candidatus Saccharibacteria bacterium | reverse complement strand
TCAGACGGACTTAAAAATTCAAGAATGGGTCCGAGAATTGAGTGCAATGGCTCGGTTGGAAAGTCAGTACGAGGTAATAGAAAGAGAGTGCTGGAAATGCAAGAACTTATGGCACAAGGACTCTGCGGTGCCTGTAAGGGAGAGGGTAAAGTGACTGCAGTTGATCACACCAAGGAGTACAGAGGGAAGGGAACAATTGTAATGACAAAGCGTCAGTGTGAAGGGTGTGACGGAACAGGGAAGTATCCTCCACAAAGAAAGACGTAAACCTAGCCTGCTTGACAAGCACATAATTGTGGTATAGAATGTTCGTATAGATTATTTAATTACATTTGTGACTATGTCTAGTGAACAGCCAGATCTTGTCGTTGTAAGAGAGGCCATGAGTCTACCGGCTATTGCTGTTGACGTCGCTGAAACAATTAAACTTCGTAATAGAATTTTGTGGGGAAAGGTTGTTTTTGGCTCAGCAGTCTTTGCTTCTCTTATGACGGGAGGAACAGCAGCGCCAGTTGCTGCAGCTATACTGGGCATACTCTTTGTTGGTGATGCAGCGAGAGAAAGCTATATGGAGAAGAAGCTGTTAGCAGAACCTGATGGGAAGAGAAAGTATGTGCAGTACTTGCGTTATAGAGGTCGCTGGGTTTCAGAAAAAATCCAAGATCAGAAAGTTTAGAAATTCCATTGACCGCACATGCGGGAAGCACAAATTTATACAGTAGGCGCACTAGAGACGCTGCAATACACCCCGAAGCCATACAACGACGCGCTCCGAGCTTGATGCTGTATTTTCTTGCAACGAAGGGGTGAATACACCACGGGGCAGATCCTTAAGGAGTAGCTGCGTGTTCGAGGCTGTCTCGATCTTTTCATATAGTGCTAGTGCGGCGCAGAGAAGTTCGCGTGAGAATTTTTTTGCACGATCTTCAGGGATTGAGGCCCATCGTACAGGTTGACCAAAGGGGAGTAGATACGGCATGCCAGTATCACTCACCCCAGCTATGGTGCGTCCGCCATCCGCCGCACCTGGCAAAAAATCACGCGCATCAATGATGTCGAGCACATCTCCCGAGTAGCTGAACACGACACTGAGCGGTTTACTGCTACTATCTTGCTCAATTTTTTTGAACGAGTCGTCTGTAGCAATACTTGCATACATACCTACTACAACTAAGCCTTGGCTTTCGAGCATTGCCTTGACGGCAACCATTTGCGAGCCGCTAAACATTACGTCGTCTGCAAGTAACACTTGGGTGGTGCGGGACGCGCGTAGTGTTGCAACAATCTTTGCTATTTGCCGTGCAAGAGGTTCGGTGCGTGGCCGCTCGCCAAGGGCGTTAAGGCTTTGTCCGTCAGCTCCTGCAAGTCGAGTGAGCGAGAGGGAGAGTGTGGGTAGTTTGTACTTTGGTGACAGTCGCTCAAACAATGGGTCGAGTGCAATCACCGCAACTGGACTCTCAATAGACCTCGCCATCTCTCTGAGCGCTGCACATGCTCGGCGTGCCGCGGTAGCCTCATCAATCGCTGTCACCGTGACATCAGTACCTGAAAATGCCCTACTAGCTGCCACTGAGACTGAGCGTTGATACTCAGCAAGTATGCGAGGGGGGATGACAAATTTTTTTCTTGCAGCCCACTGCTTGAGCCGCTCTCCAATATCGCCCGAGATAATGTATCCATTTTTACGCAGTCGCTCACCACGCTCAACAAGTGTGCGTGGTTGTTCCTGTCTTTGCTCGCTTTTCATAGGTTTAGGTTGTGAGAAACCCCAAACTGAAGCGCGATCAATACGCCACTGGCGAGTACGTCGAGTTGTTTTTAGACGTGCAATGACAGCTGCGAGTGTACTAGTTGACGGTTTCATATGTTGGGGTGAGAAAAAATAAAAGCCGCCCATTTATTTGTCATGGGCGGCGTACGGTGGGGGAGCGTCGTTACGTATTATTTCTTGAGTCGCTCGATCACGGTGCGGTAGCCGCCCTGTCCATGATGGAGCCAATGCGCAACACGAGTCACGGTAGTGACCGACGCACCGGTCATGTCTGCGGTGTCGCGATATGAAATATCCTTGGCCAAAGCTCGGGCAATGGCATACCGCTCGGCAAATGCGTCAATCTCTGCGCGCGTGCACAGGTCACGCATAAACGATGCAACTTCGGCGCGAGTCTTGAGCGCCAAAATGGCGTCATAGAGCGGGACTACGTCATTCTTTTTTCCTGTTCGTTGCATACTTTGGCGCATGTACCACTGTAGTACTACGCTGGTACAGTATAGCAGGTGGGAGGTACGTGTCAAGTACGTCGTGTGTGCCACGTAAAGGTGCGGGGGTTTGGCGACTAGCACCTTTTTACTCGCTAGCGGTTTTCAATAGCGTCAATGAGTGTCGTGCGCTCGGAGGGAGCAAATATAGATTCGAAAATTGCTACCTCGGCATTGAGGTCCGACGCAAGGACGGACTGTAGTGACTTACCACGCTCAAGCTCAAAGTCACGAACAATGTAGGAGGCCGCAAGCGCGCGCAACACACGACTTGCGGTGTCATCTGCTGATGTTGAAGTGACAATAATTCCCATGAGTATTCCTTCTTCGTTTACCACAGGCCCGCCCGACGATCCTTGCTGAGCAACAATGGTGCCGCCGAGTGCAAACAGGTCTGCGGTATTAGCATCAAATGTGTAGACGTCGCGAACCGTGGTGTAGGCGCTGGTCGCATACAAATCATTTTGGACGGTGATACCACCTAAAAACCCTGCCGCGTACCCAGCTTGGAGCACGGTGTCACCCTTATCTGGAGGAAGGAGAGAGGTGAGCAGAAAAGGAAACTGGCTTGGCAGAGTGACTGACCCTACCGACCCAGTAATTTTTAAAAGTGCATAGTCTCGCTCACCGGTCCCCGTTGGTGTTTCCTGTACAATTTTTTTTGCATTGTTTGATATCCATGATGGCGGCAAGAACATAAGCTTGGCGGTATAAGCGTTACGTGCGGGCGAGCCAGTGCGTATCACACAGTCAACAAAGTCGTCGCGGGGGTAGTCTTTGAGCAGGAAAAACTGAGCGACGTGCGCGTTGGTAAGAATCACACCCCGTGGATCAATAATGACACCGGACCCTGATATTGATTCAAATGACCCTGCAGAATCAGTGGTGCAGATAATGTTGACCAGAGCCGCACGCGTACGCTCGTTGACTGATTGAGTGGAGGTGGGCTGTTGGACTGCAAGATCTGTGATTGTTTGTATCGCCTCACCCAAGGACAAAGGCGGCACAACCTTAGGAGGAGGGGTGGGTACTGGTGTTGGTTTTATCTCAACCGGCTTTACTTCAATGGGAGGTGCCGGCTCTTCGATGGCAATAGTTGGAGTGGTGGAGGATACCGCTGTAGTAGTTGGTGCTGTGGTAGAGGAGACCAAGGTAGGGAAGTTGATAGAGGGGGCGTGGACTGGCTCGGCAACAGAAAGGGCGACCGCCCCAATAAATAGAACTATGGCGATGACCGAGAGCGCGTTATGCCACACGCTGTGCATAGGGTCAGTATAAATCAGCTTCGGGCTTTTAGCTTCTAGCCTCACACGCAAAGGTTTGGTACAGTACCCGTATTGCGGGATTAGTTTAATGGTAGAACTGCAGTTTTCCAAACTGCTGGCAGCGGTTCGATTCCGCTATCCCGCACCTGAATGAGCGTCATAGAAATGCTCGCATGAATATGACCGAGTGAAGGTGCGGGGCAAGGCCCCCTTATGCCGCACGAACCCCCTTATCCCGCACAACTTGTGCACCCAGACCCCCTTGCAAAGAGTAGGGAGAGGAGTATAACGCTCTGTATGCATATAGAACATAGTTCTTTGCCAGCCAACGATCACGGGTGGCGCTGGGGGGTGGGTGACAAACTTGAGTCACCATCGCATTGCCCAAAACCAAACTGTGGCGGGACAGTACGCCTCGTACACGGGGTATACACCTGTGACCGTCCACAGAACCACGAGCCAATACCCTCCAACCGCTAGTGGTACACTTCCCACATGGGGGAGTTGTACGAACTCGAGGGTAAGCGTCCAACTCATGACGACTGGCTGAGAGAAGGAGTCACCGCACTCTATGAAGAAAGGGTGGTGCGTGTGACGGCGAGGATGGGGGACGAGATTTACTTCCAAGAACTTGGCGACCAAAGGACCAAACACGCTGAGGCACACTTATTTTCTAAGACAGTATCCCCGAAAGGGGTTTTTTAGTATGCTAAACGGAATGCGAGAAAGACCACAAGGTGGAATAAGCGGCGAGGAGGTGCGTGGTACTTCGGCCGCAGAGAGACTCAAGTCTACAGGACGCGGGCCAGAGGACGACTGTGTGTGCGAGGGACTTGGCTGGGTGTACCACTCAGATACTGTCACCACCTTAGGGGGGAAGACATTTCTAAACCCAGCGCACAAAGCTCGGTGTACAAACCCGCAGTGCAAGTACGTAAAACCAAAACTGAATCCAAAGTTTGAAAAATAAAAACCACCGGTTGTGCTCGGTGGTTTTTTATTTGAAATGCGATTCTTTATTTAACCGCGTCTTTCAATGCCTTTGCTGCGCGGAATTTTGGTACGCGCATTGATGGCACCTTGATGGTCTCGCCGGTGCGCGGGTTTCGACCCGTGCGGGCTGGACGCATCTTCGTAGAGAAGATACCCAAGCCGGCAATAGAGACCTCATCTCCACCCTTTAGGGCCTTGGTGATGGTCTCGATCAGTGTCTCGACCACCTCTTCTGCCTGCGTCTTGGTTCCGCCGAGCACTTTGTGCACGACATCTGCCAGATCTGCTTTGTTCATAGCGTGTTGATCTACTACTAATCGCCGGTTTTATGGCTTAAATACAGTATACGACTCGCTTTTTGTCGCGCAACCCTTAGATTTCTATGCTGTGGAGCCACAATAGGGCAATACTTATCGAGCAAATTCAATAGCGCGGAGCTCGCGGATGACGTTTACCTTTACTTCACCTGGGTATTTGAGCTCGTTTTCAACGCGGATGGCGATATTGCGCGCCAAATCCCGAGCTTGGAGGTCAGACATCTCGTCGGGCTTCACAAATATGCGAAGTTCGCGGCCTGCCTGAATAGCGTACGCCTTCTCAACCCCGCCAAACGATGTTGCAATGGCCTCAAGCTCGGTGAGACGCTTGATATAGTTCTCGACTGAGTCTCGGCGCGCCCCTGGTCTGCCACCAGAAATAGCGTCAGCCACTTGCACAATATATGACTCGACTGTCTCATAGGGATACTCTTCGTGGTGTGCCTGCATTGCCTGTATCACACGCTTATCAACACTGAACTTCTCAAGAATGCGTCTGCCTATCTCAACGTGCGTTCCTTGGACTGCGTGATCTACTGCCTTACCAATGTCGTGGAACAAGGCGCCCGCCTTAGCAACTTTTACATCGCCCCCGAGCTCTGCAGCCATAACTCCCGCGATGTGCGCCATCTCAACAGAGTGATACAGCACGTTTTGTCCGTACGAAGTGCGGAAGTGGAGGCGCCCCAAAATAGCAACGAGCTTGGGGTCGTACCCAGTAAGTCCTACTTCGTACAACGCTTCTTCTGCCTTCTGCTTCATGACCCTCGTTATTTCGTTCTTAGATTTCTCAACCACCTCTTCAATCTTTGCTGGCTGGATGCGCTGATCAACGATCAGTGTCTCAAGCGCGATACGCGCGACTTGGCGTCGTATCGGATCAAAGCATGAGATAACAATCATCCCTGGTTGCTCGTCGAGTAGTACGTCAACGCCAGTCGCACGCTCAAAGGTACGAATGTTTCTCCCTTCCTTTCCAATAATCTTGCCCTTTATCTCGTCAGAAGGGAGGGGGACATTGGTAGTTAGAATTTCTGTCTGCACCGCATTGCCAAGTCGGTGGATTGAGGTGGCAAGAATGTCTCTCGCTTTTTGTTCTAACCTATCCTTCCCATCAATCTCAAGTTTCTGAATGCGGACCATCATGTCCTCCTCGTGCTTCAACTCTACTGCCTTCATTAGCTTGTCGACAGCTTCATCTTCTGAGAGCTTTGCCACCTCTTGAATAGCGCGCTGCCTTTCTTCTACCAACGCATCTGCCTTAACCTTAATAGCGCGCACCTCTTCAATTTGTGCCTTGATACGCTCGGCCTCCTTGTCGATATCAAGTTGGCGCTTATCAAGGTACTGCTCCTTCTCACCAATACGCTTGTCTTTGTCACGGAGGTCCTCTTCTTTTTTGCCTAGGCCAAGGTGTGCTTCCTTTTCAACCCCTTCGGCTTTCTTCTCAGCCTCTTGGATTACCTTGTCTGCTTTCTCTCTCGCGTCGAGCATAATCTGCTTGATCGCCAATTCAGCCGAACCTTTCTGTGAAAGGCCGACCAACCATCTCAATACATACCCCGCAACAAGGCCGCCGACGCCGGTGGCCGCGAGGAGGGATAAAAGTGTAAATGTGGACATACGCTGGGCGACCCCTGCGTACCGAACTAGTAAAAGCCGAGAACTACAAAGCTACCGTGAGAGTTTGGATTTTGAGGCCAGCGTCGCAGAGAATGTGGTTGTGCGTCATAGCGTCGGATACGGCACGAAAAGTCGCGAAATGAATTACTTAAATACACTTGCAGTATAGCAAGGTCAATGGTATACCTGCAACACTATGTCTGGGGAGAGAAAGAGGGGTTTGCGCACTCGAGCATCTACCGACGCGGAGCGCCAGATGGTAATTGATGCGCTCAAGGCGGCTGGGCCGTTTGACATCGCGCGGGCTATATCTGATATTTTGAGTCGCCGTGCACAAATCGAGGCAGAGGTGGGACGTGACAGAGACGAGGACTAGTGGTATAGTGCCTGTATCTATGAGTCTCGAACAACACAGCCAAGAACCAGAGGTCGGACGCTACTTTGCGCTCCCTCCTAGTGGCTCGAGCATCGAGGAGATAGCCGCTTTTATGAAAAAGCAGATGAAAACCCGTCAGGCCTTTTTAGCTCGACAGGACGAGCTCCGTAGACAGGGATCGGCTGACTAAGCCTTATTTGTATATTTCGTCTATAATCCCGTACTTCTTGGCCTCATCCGAGGTCATCCAGTAGTCACGCTCAGCATCCTTTTCTACCTGATCGACTGACTTTCCCGTGTTTTTAGCGAGGATCTTGTTGAGATTTTCCTTAGTTCTCAATATGTGCTTCGCGGCAATAGCGATATCAGATGCCTGCCCCTCAACGCCACCCATCACTTGGTGGATCATGACCTCAGAGTTGGGGAGGGCAAAGCGCTTGCCCTTTTTGCCCGCAGAGAGAATAACCGCTGCTGCAGATGCCGCTATACCTACGGTCACGGTCGCGATGTCAGGCTTAACAAAGTTCATGGTGTCCAAGATAGCAAGCCCAGCCGAGACCGAACCTCCAGGGGAGTTTATATAAAGGTATATGTCCTTTTTAGGGTCCTCAGCCGAAAGGAAGAGAAGCTGAGCAATGACAACATTTGCCACCGAGTCATCAATAGGGCCGCCGAGAAAGACTATTCTCTCTTTTAAGAGGCGCGAGTAGATATCATAGGCGCGCTCGCCCATGTTGGTCTTCTCGATAACCATTGGGATAATCATGTTGGACTGTGGGGGTGTAGAATGTGTAGCCATAGATATCGTATAGTATAGAGGATAGGTAAAAAAATGGCTAGGATATGTCATCACAAGCAGTACACCAGACCGTTGACACTTTACTCATTTTATGATATACTCTGATTAGCCGTGAGGCTCTAATTTTATGGCCAAAAAAAGAGAAGATCCTTTTGATCCTAAATTTGCTATTAACCAGCCGCGAGCTGGTGAATCGCAATCAATCGATAGTGGGGGCGCTATTGCAGCTTCACCTGCTGAAGACGGCCAAAGTGAAGCTTTGACTATTTCACAAACAGAGTCGCTTACCGCAGCACAGGAAAAAGCACTCGCTGCACTGCAAAAGTGTTTGGTCGCGATACAAAACAAAATAAGAAGTGCGTATGCAGAAGTACAGCTTGAATCAAATGGAACTCGACGTGCGCAATATCTAAAGCTTTCAATCGAGAGACTCAAAAGGGTACAACTTGACTCTATCCTCGAATCTGAAAAACTTAAGCTCCCAAGCATCATTGGTCCAGATGGGAAGACTATTGTCGGTTTTAATCTGAGCTTTTCTAGCGTACAAGGACCTTGGAACGAAGTAAAAAATACAGTCGAACAAGATACGCACAGTCAGTATCCAGAACTTGCCGGACGTAAACTTAAAAAATTAGTAGACCAAAATGTCGGTTTTTACAAAACGCTACTTGGAAATGCTGTAGTAAACACACTTGCATCTTCTGAGGAGCCTAACCTGAAGGAAGTTGTAAAAAGTCAAACATCTCCAAGTGGGGCTGAGGGGGAAACAAATGAGGGAGTTGAAAAAGCGACAAGCGCGGCTGCGGGGATCAATGAGGAAAGGCAAGATAAAGCGGAGAAAAGTTTTGGTAAGAGAGTCGCTGGATTTTTGTCTCGTGTTGCAATTTCTACAACCCTTGCAATACTACTCGGCACACCAATCCTCACCACTCTATTGATCTCACTCCCTCTTGGTATGTTTGCCGGTTTTGTGGTGAATCGAATTGGACTCCCAGAGGGTTGGTTCAAATTTGGTACTAAGATTGCACTCAGCGTCATTTTGATGATTTGTTTAGGCGGCATTGCACACGACTTCATTGTTAATCCTGCAGATAAAGCACTCGAAGCTGCTGACCCCGAGCTCGCTAAACAAGCTGATAGTCTGTGGAAGCCGTTTGGTGATTTCTTACAGTCACTCCGTGACTCAGCCCGCTCAGCAATATCAGACACCGCGTCAATCTTTACGGGTGATGCTGCGCCAACCTCTGGTGCTACTGCAACTCCAGACACTAGTAGCACCGCAGACGCACAACCATCACCCGAAACGACTCCAGCAGTAAATTACGATACCGATCCAGCACTGGGCAATATTGATCCGCGTGTACAGGATCAGCTGCTTGACGGAGAAATAAAGCACATCTTTCAGTACGATCCTGAAACAAGAACGTTTACGCACTACTTCGTGCAAGATGGTCAGATTCAAACTGAGACACTTCCTTCAAGTTCACGACTTCCAGACGCGGTGCTTGTTGATCAAAATGGTCAGCCGTCTATGCAATTTGATACTAACGGAAACATGACTTCTTATAAGGCACCGATACCAAGCGCAGACGATCTAGTTCCAAAGCCACCAGTAATCACACCGGATCCTATTCGAATGCCGATGCCATGGCAATCTGACGCAACTCCAACAGCAACCGCTGAAGTACCTACAGCCCCGGCAGAACCTGCACCAACTGAAACTGCTCCAGCTCCGGCAGAAAACACGGCACCTCCTACAACTGACACGCCCGCACCAACTGGTGGTGAGACAGTCGCACCTCCTGCAGAGATCGGTCCAGTGTTTGCAGGTGGCAACGAGGGTATGGTGAGCATATTAGAGCGACTGCGCGAGCAAGTGCAGCAAGCTGCAGCGCAAGGTGTGGTTTTCCCCGAGGGATCACTTGCTGACCAACTACTCAAAGCAGATTCACAAGCTGATCTAATCAAAATTGCACAAGATAACGGGTGGTTTAGTACGGCGACAGATACTGCGGGGACTCCAGACTCTGTCGTTATCTACGAGAATGATCAGTTTGCTATCAACGACAAAGGTGACCTTGTGGCACCAAAAGACTTTGCATCTCGTGGCATGACCGACACTGGCGACTATACGCCGAAGGGCACGGTGCAACGCTCGTAGCGTCTCTGCTATAGTTCAAACGTGGAACACGGGCTGAACGCTGAACAACAGCGCGCCGTCAATCATACTGACGGCGCGCTCCTTATATTGGCTGGCGCGGGTGCGGGTAAAACGCGCGTTATCGTGCACCGCATAGCACACCTCATAGAAACGGGTATAGCACCACATAAAATTCTTGCGGTGACCTTTACTAACAAAGCGGCACGCGAGATGCACGAGCGCGTCACTACACTTTTGGGCTCACGACTATCACTCTCTCCCTACGACATACCTACAACCTCGCCGTTCATAGGTACATTTCATGCACTCTCCCTACACATCATTAAATCTTTTCATCAACTTGCAGGACTACCTCGACGTTTCACTATTTATGATAGAGCCGACTCAACACGGGCAGTACGGGAAGCAATAAAGAGTACGGGCTTTGACCCAAAACAATTAGAACCACGTCGCGTACTGTCTGTGATGGGCAAGCACAAGGGCAACGATGTCTCGCGCGAACTATTTGCAGAGAGCATTGCACAGTCCTATATAGACGAGGCTATTGCCGAGGTGTGGGAGAAGTATGACAACATTTTAAAAAAAGAGAAGGCGCTCGATTTTGATGACATCTTGGTTACAGCACTCAAGCTTTTACGCGACCACAAGATAGTACGGGACCACTTTCATCACACGTGGTCACACCTGCACATAGATGAGTACCAAGATACCAATCGCACTCAGTATGAACTGATCCGGCTCTTGGCAGAGAGCGGCAACATCGCGGTGGTGGGCGACATTGATCAAAATATTTACAGCTGGCGTGGCGCGTCGATCGAGCACATTATGAATTTTGAGCGCGACTACCCTGACGCTACCGTTGTGGTGCTCACTAAAAATTATCGTTCGACAAAAACTATCATTGCTGCAGCGAACGAGGCGATCGCGCGCAACATACGCCGTAGAGAAAAAGAGCTAGTCACCGACAACCCTGATGGCGATAAGTTGGGAATTGGCGGCTTTGCTGATGAGGCAGACGAGGCTCGCTTTGTAGCCAATGAAGCTGCACGACTTATCAAAGCGCATGTGAACCCCAATCACATCGCGGTCCTGTACCGCGCCAATTTCCAATCTCGTATCTTAGAAGAAGCATTTTTATCGCTCTCAATTCCATACCAAGTCTTGGGTACCCGCTTTTATGAGCGGAAGGAAGTAAAGGATGCACTGTCATATATACGCGCCGCGCTTAATCCCGACTCGGTCGCCGACATAACGCGCATCATTAATGTGCCCACTCGCGGTATTGGAAAGGTGACACTCGCAAAAGTAATCTCCGGTGGCAAAGACCAGCTACCCGCAGCGCAGCGCGCAAAGGTTGATGCGTTCTATGCAACACTCAACCGCATCCGCACAGCCATAGAACAAGAGCCAGCATCCGAGGCTATTAAGCGAGCTCTCCGAGAGAGCGGCATGTGGGACACGCTTCAAAGCGGTGACGCAGAAGATCAAGAGAGGTTGGAGAACTTGAAAGAATTGGTGACCGTCGCTACCAAGTACGATGCGCTCACAAACGCTGAAGGTATTGAAAAGTTGATAGAAGAGGCCGCACTTCAATCTGACCAAGATGAACTCTCTGTGCGCGAACAAGTAAAGAAAAATGGAGTAAAGCTTATGACCGTACATGCAGCCAAGGGGCTTGAATTTCCGATTGTGTTTATCACGGGACTTGAAGAAGGCTTGTTCCCACACGCACGCGATGGCGATGACTCAGTTGACGATGAAGAAGAGCGGAGACTTTTTTATGTAGCGCTCACGCGAGCTGAACGAAAAGCATACCTCACCTATGCGCTCACGAGACAAATCTTTGGCTCGCGGTCTCTTAATATGCCGAGCGAGTTTATTACTGAACTTGATACGTCCTTGTGCGAAGTGGTAACCGAGCCATGGTCGCGCATGGGCAAGCATGGAGAGGCCGAGTATATTATTGAGTAACCATGAGGAGAACAAAACGCACAACGAGAGCGGCACCCCTTGGACAACACCTCCTAACTAACTCATCAATTGCTCGACGTGTCGCAGAAGAGTCAGGAGCGAAAAAAGGTGTCTTGGTATATGAAGTAGGTCCAGGGAAGGGGATGCTCACCCGAGAACTGCTTTCTCTTGGCGCAAAAGTGGTTGCAGTGGAAAAAGACCCTGCAATGGTTGAGTTTTTGAAGAGAGAGTTCGCCACTGAGCTAAAAGCTAGGAAATTAAAGCTCATTCTGGGAGATGCACGTCAAATCCCGCCTGACTTAGTGTACCCAAAAGGCGCGTATGTTATCGCTGCAAACATCCCCTACTACATTACGGGCGAACTTATTCGCACCTTTTTGACGAGCAAAAACCAACCTCGCTCGCTGGCGCTCTTGGTTCAAAAAGAAGTGGCCGAGCGAATAGCACGAAGCAAAAAAGAAAGCATTCTCTCGTTGTCAGTAAAGGTATATGGGGTGCCGCGCTATGTCACCACAGTGAAGCGTGGGAATTTTTCTCCCCCTCCAAAAGTTGACTCTGCAATACTTGCCATAAGCGACATCTCAAGAAAAAACTTTAAGGCGGTGAGTGAGGATGATTTTTTTAGCGTAGTGAAGGCGGGGTTTGGTCAAAAACGTAAGACGCTTGCAGGCAATCTGAAGCGTGTATTTAAAAAAGATTTTAGCGAACAGCTAGCGTTGCTCGGGCTATCAGTACAAGTGAGAGCCGAGGATGTTGCACTGCCTCTGTGGCTCGTGCTTGCCAAGAAGTCTTAGCAATTGCCTCCGATACAGAGGTGAAAGTGCGGACCGGTGGTTCTCTCAGCTCTGCACACCGCCTCGTTACGAAATGTGGTGCCAGTAGCAGGGTCGCGATACCGACAGCCAGTATTGTCTATGGGTGAAAAGTTGCGTGCAATGCAGGCTGGGTCTGCGGCAACATCTATCTCTCTACCGCTCTTGTGGCCTTGGTGTCCCGCTTCGCTCCCGCCAGTTATTGAGAGTGGGCATTTCTGTGCGATAGCGCAGAGCTCCCTGACAGCGCCGCACTGAAGCCCGCTTACATCGGTACACCCTCCATCAAGACCGTTTTGTCCAAACCCACAGGGCGCACCATTAGTCTGTGAGCTTCTCACTTGGATATTGCACGCACCAAGCTCGAGACGAGCTTGATCTTCTGCGGCGCGCTTGCCCGCAGGAGTATCGGTCGACATTTGTGAAAACTGGCACGAATCATCCGATGGAGGTCGATAGGGCTGAGCGGCTTGAGGCGGGGGCGGCACAGGCGTGGTGCCTGCCCCACTTGAGCCATGGAAGATGATCTGCATGCCAACACCTCGTATACTGTTTCCCTGTACGCACACACGAGGAACAGAAAAAATACCCAAGAGCCACTGTGACACAAACGCTGGTGGGCCGAAGGTGTATGACAGGGTACCTGGGGCCCACATATAGTTACCGGGGGTCGGGGTGCTGAGCGCCTCTACATAGATAGAGCCGTCGTTGCAAAACTCGATTGGTTGAGTGAGTGCGCCGCCAAACGGTACGGCCGCAAACACATACGATGGCACCAAAAACACAAACGCAACCACCACCCACTGAAACTTTTGCCACATACTCACACCTACACTCTACTATATGAATCTATGTTGATTTGACGGGATATACTGAACGGGATGGAAACCCGAACACAATGGGGGATGGTTGCTGTTGCAGGGGTGTTTGTGTTGCTCATCATTGCTGGAGCAGTATCGACCGTCTATTTTAAAACTGATATTGGCACCATTGCTCCCGTCGCGTTTGAAAATAGCCAAACATCAACCGCATCTGGCGACTGGATGTCTATACTATCTGAAATAGCGACCACCACACTTGATGCAGAGGGTAACTATATAGCTCCACAGGAACTCCCGCCGACCGAACGCGTGAGCCGCGAGGTGCTCGCCGCATACCTCTCGCTCAAAGCAGATGGCACCTTGAGCGAAGCAGAGAAAAACGAGGCTATCTCAGAGATCATTGCGCGAAACATAACGCCAATCAATATTCGCTCACCGTACCTCGCAAGCTCGCTAAAGATTTCTGACACTGCGGACATTGGAGTCTATGCGGGTGCACTGACCCGCTCGCTTAGTCGCTCGGCGATGGTTAAAGAATACGAGCTTACCACTTTTTCAAAAACTATCGGGCAGAAAAATTATGCGGGCACACCCGCACTTGCTTCAGCCGCAGAGATATATAAAGGTATTGAAAAAGATCTTCAAGCCATGACGGTACCGCGCGTAGTGTCACAAGAACATCTCGCACTATTAAACGCAGTCGCATCACTTAGTAATGCAACAAAATTGTTGTCGACGTGGAGCGGTGACCCGCTCATGGGGTTGTCATATGCTGATGCATTTGTGCAGGCTGACAACGAGACCGCATCGGCACTCACCGCGTTGTACGATAAGCTTGGCGAGATTGGAGAAACTCAATCATGAAAAAAATTATTGCTTCGCTTATCGGCATCCTACTGGTTATCCCGACCGTAGCGTTTGCCGAGGTGCCAGTGTCATTAAATAATGGGCCGAACGCGGCACCTTTTATTGATGGCGACGCTGAGGGGGTCCCTTCGTTTACTGGCAACCCTCAACAAACACAAGCAAATGAATTTCAAAATACGCAGCAACAAATACAAGCACTTGCAGAGACGGGGCAGACCGTCGGGTGCTCTAACAACGGGGGCTTTGGTGGAGCGCTGGCAAACAATGTCGGGGCTGCACTTCAGCAGGGGATAGTTAGTAGGTTAGGGAGTATTGGTCGCAGATTTTTGTCCCAAATTTCATCACAAGCAGGGCCATTTGGTGGCTTTATTAATACCGCCGGCAACATTCTACTTAATAGAGGGCTCACATGGGTGAATAACCAGATAGCGACCCAAGTAAATAGCATCGTGAGCTCAGTCACGGGCGGGCTAAGTCAGCAGGCTATTAGCCAAGTGGCGCAAGCCGTTGGCGTCACTGGCGCACAAGCTGCACAAGCAGTGTTTGGTGCAACAGCAAACGGCGTTATCACATCGGGAGTGAGTGCAGGTGCGGGACTAGGATCTGTCCCCGTCTCAGTCATTGCAGATATATCAAACCCTGCTATTGAAGAGACTCGAAGCACCATCGTGAGACAGATACAGCCCGATGTGAAGCGTGCATCAGACGCTACAGAATTGTTGACCTATAAAGAGTGTGTGGCTGACCCGCTTCAAGCAAGAATACTTAACTCGATACTTGCAAACTCAACTCGTTTTACTTTTGACTTTATCAACAGCGGATTTGACGGGCAACCAGCGTTTGTACGAAGTGTCCGCAAGCTGAGCCGCGACATCACTACCGCGGTACTTGAAGATGTTGAAGATAGAGTACTCTCAGGAATTTGTTCTCCGCAGCGCAATCCAGTTAGGATAGCAATACTCACGCAGTATCAGTACCAAACAAATATTGGGAGAAAGACCCAGTGTGCGACTGACGAAGCACAAGAATCAAGGAGGGTAGAAGGAGATTTTGTTGGCGGTGGAGGACTCGACGGCATGTACAATTCATTGTGGAACCCTGGTGGAGGGTTTACTGCATTTCCAAATGCTATTTCAGCAGTAGGCAAAGCTCAACAGCATGCACTTAATGACGAATTCAAACAGCTTGATTGGAACGATGGGTGGAAATCAAAAGTAGAATGCACCTCTGACGCAGATGCACATGCAATAAATATTAATGGTGCGTGTGTGGGTGGCAGGGTGGTGCTCCCTGGCTCTATCATCCGTGACCAAGCAAGTGCGGCGACAGACCGTGCCAACCAACAGCTCCTCACTGGTGATGAGATTGGAGAGATATTAGACTCGCTCATGTACTCGATACAACAGGTTGTATTTCAAAGCATTGACGGACTCTTCACCCTCTCAGAGCGGAGCTCGTCAGGTCGTGGCTCGTACCTTGACCGACTTGTAGGGGAAGACGCACAGGCCTCAACCGACACTGCACAAAATACACTTGCGGCCGACATACAAGGGTCAGCACACATTGAACGTGCCTATGGTGACACGCTTAAGTTAGTCTCGAGCGATCTAGGGAGAGCGCGAGACA
>CAYHUS010000010.1:0-16058 GCA_964359715.1 uncultured Candidatus Saccharibacteria bacterium | reverse complement strand
AAGAGGCAGCACACGAGATTAAATTTTGGTTTGGGGACAACCCACCCGTCTTCCCCTACAAGCGCTTTGGCGTCGACGATACGAACTACTAGGTGTTATCTTGGTGGTGGGGTTGGAGATAGCGATTACCCCTTGAAGTTCTATAGGGAGCCTCATATCTCTTTGTTCTGGCGAGTCCTGGCCGTGGTCAGCATTCCGAGGGTCAAAGTTGCGGGCACCCACCTGAGCATATGCTCGGGTAATCGCTCTCTCCGCCCCACGTAAGCCCCCGTCTTCGACAAATGTCAGACGGGGTTTTACAATGGTGAGATGCGCCGCGTGCACATACTTTTTTTTACGCTCGTTGTCGCAGGCGTGCTCGCGGTTATGCAGCAGTACGCGCTCGAATACTATTTATATTGGGTGTACTGGTGGTTTGATATTGTGATGCATGCGATTGGGGGACTTGTCATTGGACTTTTGGTCTATGCAGCAGGGTACCGCACGCTCCTTAAGCTAGTGATGACAGTTATTTTGATAGGACTGGTGTGGGAAGTGTTTGAGTACGCAATTGGCGTTATGACATATGAAGACGATGTCCTGTTTGACACCATACTGGACCTTATCATGGACACTATCGGTGCCCTTGGTGCGTACGGTATCATGCGGTGGTGGGAGCAGAAATCTCAATTACCTTTCATCGCGGAGCGCGTCGCGTCACCGGATCAAACTTCTTAGTTACTGTTCGTACTGCAGAGGGGGAGACTCGCATACTCGTAGATTGCGGCCTGTCTCAGGGAGAAAGGTTTTGTGAAAAGACAAACAGCGAGATTTTTGCATACGACCCCAAAGATATCGATGCGATTTTTTTTACGCATGCACACGCGGACCACATTGGCCTCTATCCAAAGCTAGTGAATGCGGGGTTTAAGGGCAAGGCGTACGCAACCAAGCCAACTCGAGAGTTGATGCCCATTATGCTTGTCGATTCTGCGGCGATTATGGCTCATGAAGCAAAGGTGTGTCATGAATCTCCACCGTACGAAGCTGCTGACGTTGGGAGAGCGAGCGAGACAATAACTGAAGTTTCATACAATGTTCCAGTTGCTGTGGGAGAGCATGTACACGTGACGCTCTACAACGCTGGGCATATCATTGGCTCAGCGTCTGTGTGTATCGAGGCAGGAGGGAAGCGCGTGCTGTTCACGGGCGACCTCGGACGCACCCCAGCGGTACTTGTTCCTGATCGAGAAGTGCCAAAAGATATTGATGTGTTGGTTACCGAGAGCGTGTATGGCAATAGGGTTCACCACAACCAAGCCGAAAGCGATGACGCGCTTGCTAGAGCAGTACAAAGAACGCATGCTGAAAAGGGGGTGCTCCTTATCCCTGCTTTTTCTTTAGAAAGGACTCAGATACTGCTCAGAACCCTCGAGCGGTTTATGGGTGAGGGGAAAGCCCCTTCTGTACCAGTGTTTATGGATTCACCGCTTGCCGCTAAGGTGACCGAGGTGTACAGATCAAATCCAGAGTACCTACGGTCTGAAATAAAGGATGCAATTAAGAAGGGGGATGATCCGTTCTCTTTTCCCTCACTTCGAGTAACAGTTAACAAAGAGGCGTCAGAGCTTATAGACAAAGAGGAGCCTCCTAAAATTATTATTGCTGGTGCTGGTATGTCGCACGGTGGCAGAATCCGCCGACATGAGCTTTTGTATCTGGGCAACCCATCGACGACCCTGCTTATGGTTGGATATCAGGTAGCAGGCTCGCTCGGACGAAGGCTAAAAGATGGTCAGAAAGAAGTAGAGATTGATGGCAAACGAGTCCGAGTACGGGCAACTGTAGCGTCGCTTGATGGCTACTCGGCACACGCTGACATGAACGACCTCATGAAGTTTGCTGAAGAGGTGCATCCAAAGCAAGTCTTCGTAGTTTTGGGAGAAACGGAGGCCGCAACATTTTTAGCGCAACGAATTTCAGGATTTCTCGGTATCCCCGTTGACGTTCCTCGCGAAGGGGAGACGTACGAGCTCTAACGGGTGAGTGCTACTTTGTACAGTCTCGATTTCGAAGAGCTCCTTCGCGACGCTCTACAATCTGCCGTGTCTCTAGATTGTACTCTGCAAGGCAGGATTCTTTAGTCGGGATTACCCCAAGTGGGGTTCTGTATTCGATTCTGTTAAAGCGATACGCGGAGAACGCGCCACTTCTATGATTGCGCTCGATGATGCACTGCTGGTACCGTTGATCATCATTCAATCGTTCACGCTTTGCTACCAACCCATCATACATATCTTTAGTCATCTTACACCTCGACCCCTCATCGCAAGCTGCAACTCCAAGGAGTGCTGCGCCCACCAATACTGATTTTTTGAATTTATTTTCCATATTATTTCTTCTCGCACGCAGTACGCATCTTTTTGTAAAGATTCTCTTGCTGTGTACTCAACTGGTCACATGAGCCGCTACTCCTAAAAAGTGTCACGCCATCTCGAGAGCGTATAACGCACGACTTTTGGTGTACATCGTAGACCCGAGTAAATTCTGCTCGCGCATTTGTGCACTCCGGTGACTCTCCCTTCTTTGACTCTGCAAGTGCAGAGCTTGCAGCAAGTGCTCCCGCAAAACCTATAACGAGTATCTCTTTTCGCAATGCCATAGATATTTTGAAGTAATAACAGTGGCACTATATGCCCCAAGTGGCGCCAGCGCAAGCGTTAGGGAAGATCGCTGTTGCATTGAACTAGGGGAGGCGTATAGTCGCTTGTTGATGCCTACTGTTGTACTGAAGCAAGGAATCGCTTGAACGATTCTGGGTGCTCAAGTGCAATTTGTGATAAAACTTTGCGGTCAAGTACTATATTTTTCTTCTTAAGTGCACCAATGAATGTAGCGTAGTTTTTGAAACCGTTCTCACGGATTGCGGCATTGATACGAACTATATGAAGCCCACGCATCGTGCGCTTCTTAGCACGACGATCACGGAAGGCATACTTACCCGCATGCTTGATCGCCTCGAGAGCTGCCTTTTTCTTAGACTTGCGACCATGTCGGTAGCCCTTGGTCTGTGCCAAGATATTTTTTCGTCGTTTTATCTGTTTTGGTCCTCCTTTAGTACGTGCCATAAATGAGCTTTAGGTTCTTGCTTCTAGCTTTTGTAATTAAGTCCCAGGGAGAAAACGCGATCGCGACTCACGGTTCATGGTGACATTTATTGTTCGGCGCTTGTCGAGAGAGCGAGCCGTGCGCTCACGAGCATTAAAGTGATTTTGACCTGCTTTTCGAACCACCAATTTACCCTTTTTGGTGACGCGAATCCTTTTGCTAAATGATTTGTTTGTTTTCATGCTTGTCGTGAGTATTCTGAACGGCTATTTTTTTCCTGCTTTTTCGAGTGTGATGGTGTACCCTTTGGGACCTTTCTGTACTGGTTCGGCCACTTTGTACTCTTCGGGGATAAGAAGGACTAGTCGCTGTAGCCTGTCTTCGAGGAAGCGAGGCTCCATGTACTTATACCTACCTTTGAGAAAGAGTTCTATCTTGACCCTGTGCCCCTCGCGGAGCCACTCGGCAGCAGTACGGGCTTTACGGGTGAGGTCGTGCTCACCCTCGGTTACCGTTATCTGGATAGACTTGGTTTCCGTGGTGTGTGCCTTGGACTTTGCCTCCCGCTCCTTCTTCTGCTGCTCGTACTGGAATTTACCATAATCCATGATCTTTGCAACCGGAGGGGTGGCGTTTGGCGAGATCTCGATAAGGTCGAGCCCAGCGAGCTTTGCCCGATCAAGCGCATCTTTGAGAGAGAGGACCCCAAGGTTTTCGCCAGAAGACCCGATAACACGCATCTCGGGGGATCGGATCTGATTATTAATATTGATTCGCGGGGTGCTCAAAGGATGTCAGTTATACCGTAGATACTACCACATCTAGAAGGGGTGGGCTACTCGCCCCCGTTCGCATATGCTTCCTCACGCTCCTTGAGTTTGGTAGGAGAGAAATTCTGCTCGTTAAATCCTCGCGCTAGGTCAGTTGGGTAGCAATCATCAGCTCCGTCTGAAAGGTCATCACAGTGCTCTTCGACGTGCACAGGATAAAAAAGCTTCTGCGCTCGATAGGAGTACGTGGTAAGGATGCTCACGTCTTTGCCAAATACCTCTCGTACGGGACGAAGCTGGACTTGGAGTTCTGAGAGGATTTTTGTGTTGAGTGCAAGCCATGAGTCAATGGCGCTCGTAAGCTCAACATTGATATGGATCATGGTGGGCAGCGACGCGAGGCGGGGGTTGTGGGCGCGATTATTCTCAAGCACCACACGCGCCGTTTTGAGCGCGTCACGATCATCGCCGCGCCCTGGCTTTACCAAGATGATAGAGTTTCTGTCCTGCGCTTCGTATCCGTTGCCGTAGCCCACGACGCTCTCGTTGTGTTCAAGATGCGCGTGGCGCTCTTCCTCACTCATGCTTTCAAGTCGGCGTCGCTGGTACACGCCTTGGGTAACGTTCCAGAAAATTTGATACGCAAGCGCGCCGCGAAGACGTGCAGGGACATCTTGTGCTTTGTCGAGAGCAGAAACAATTTTGCTAAACAGCGGTTCAGCGACTATGGTGTTAGCGTGTGTGGGGTCAGTGATGCTCTTCTCGATCTCTCGTACTAAAAACGCCTCGATAGCAAGACCCAATTGAAGATTGTTGAACACGAGCGCGCGAGGTCCTGCAAACAGCTCTGACGGAGTCTTGCCGTGCACAAATCGATCAGTATCCGCGTCTGCAATTCGTGACTCAAGAAATTTTTTATCAAATGAATCTGTTGCGCTGTGGAGGTGCAGCTCTTCGATAAGGTCGTGTGCACTCACTACGGTCCCGTTAGGGAAGTAGAGGGTCTCTGTGCCGTCATCTGTGTTTGTCATCCCGTAGAGCACATAGAGTCGAGTGTTGTCGTAGCGTTCGCGCACTTGTGTAGCTTGCTCGCGCACTGTTGCAAGAGCCTTTTCATCGTCTTCACCGTGTGCGGCGCAGCCGTGACCAAGGATGGCGTGGTGACCGAGCGCGATAAACAGTGCGGGCTTCCCTGGGGTGTTGCGCTCAGCGTCTATCACGACTTCGTCAATGCGCTTCCAAAAGAAAAAATTGATGCTGTCGGTATTAACACGATTACCCTCGGTACGCGAAAATGTGGCAGTCGTTGGTGGGTAGCCTTTGCCCTTTGAGCCGTGTACGCGCCCATCAATACACTTTGAAGCAACGAGGTCTGCGGCGTGCCGTTTAAACTCTTCAATAATCGAGTGCATGCGCGTAATGGTGCGCGCGGCTACCACGTTTTTCTCCAAATACTCGCGAAAGAAATCGTTTGATCCAGAACTCATGATCAGAGTATACGATACTACCGAACTCGCGGTACCACCACAGTTTGAACGCCACCGTTCGTGACAAGACGGTTCTTCATTTTTTCAGCATCGCGTGCGCTCGAACTATGAATGACCGTTGTTATCTGAGTTTCGCCACGGCTCGCCCCGACAGCACGTGCGATGCGCTCAGCTTCATGCGGGTTTTGGGTGATGCTGTTGATCCGAAAGCCCTTGAGGGGCACATTTTTAACTCCAGGGCGGATGATATGAATGGTCGCGTTGTCTGGACAGTCACAGAGTTCATGTTTTTGCACCCCCACAACACCGAAGCCAAATTTTTTTGCAAACGCTATGGTTTTTTGTTTTGCCCACTCATCTGCCTCGGCTTGGCTCACCGAACGGCCAAATGTTTTTTCTGCGGCTACTTTTGCCATACCGCAATTAGGGTGATAGGTAAGTGCACGCACTCCATTGCCACGAAGTCGAGCAGCGGAATCTTCATCAGATCTCTCAATAAAATGTCCCCACACCGCACTTCCCCCCGGCGAACACTTGCCGTCGCCGCGGATGACGTCGAGCTTAGAGTCGATGCAGAAATTTACGTCGCTATTGGTGTCGCTCATTATTTTGCGACCAACAGGGTCTCTGTGAGGGCGAATAATGGTCTGTGCTCGCGCGCGCATTGCTACGGGAGCCAGAGGTCCTTCGATTGGCATAAAGGTACTGGTTAGATATAAGACCCGTTTGGCGTACCAAGTCCTTGCTACAACCGGCTCGCGGAGAAAACCGCGGTCGTTATAGTAAAAAGTTGAGTCGCCCCTAGGGACTGGGAGACTATACTCCTCGGCCAATATCGGCGCAAGAGGGGAGGGGTGCATAACAAAAACCAACCACGTGGTGTGGTGGGCGGAGCACATCTTAGAGTGAAGAATTCGCTGGACTTTTAGCCACAGAAGGTGTAGAGTTGCCCCAGCTTCGTAGCGGTATCTACATGTTTCGCCTTCTTTCGAGAGTGCTCGCCGTAGGCACGGTGCCAGAGGATATTTTACTCGAGCCGAATACCACGTACCAAGAAGTGGGGGAGAACCTCAGAAACACCATTAAAGTCCTCTACGGAGGGCGGACGCTCAAAGTACGGCACGTTGATGCTGGTTCAACAAACGGAGAAGAGTATGAGCTCACGGCGCTTGGGAATGCGTTCTATGACATCGAGCGGTTCGGTATTTCATTTGTTGCGTCGCCACGGCACGCGGACGTGCTTACGGTAAGCGGCCCAGTCACGCGGAACATGGAGCATGCGCTCAAGACCGCCTATGACATGACACCTCATCCTAAGATTGTGGTTGCTCTCGGTGACGGCGCCGCGACCGGAGGAATTTGGAAAGGGTCATACGCAGTGGTTGGTCCTGTGTCGGCGGTCATACCGGTTGATGTTGTTATTCCCGGCGACCCTCCTTCCCCGACGGAAATTTTGAAAGGACTTCTCACCGCTATCCGCCGCGTGGGACGCTGACCGATATGGGTACAGAACTTCTTTTTGGTATTGCGCTATTTTTGCCGCTTGCAGGCGGGGTGTTGTCACTCATTCTTGGTAGGGAGTTGTGGGTACACACAGCAACGCAGGCACTTTTTGCAGTTGGTGGCGTGGTGGGGCTTGGAGGCGTCATTTCGTTTTTTTCTGAGCCCGTTACTTTTAGTACTGCACTCTTACTCCCAGGCGTTCTCGGCGGAGCGTTTTCGGTAACGCTGCTGTCCTCTTTCTTTCTCGCTCTTCTGTACCTTGGCGTCGTGCTGACCTCTCTGTACTCGGTTTGGTATTTGCCTCACTATAGGGAACGCTACTCGTTACCGTGGCTCAATGCCGCGTCCGCTGTTTTTATTGTGGCGATGGAGGCATGCGCACTTTCCACTACGGTGTTTGGTTTCCTGCTGTTTTGGGAAGTAATGTCCATCGCGGTGTACTTCCTCGTGGTTGCAGACCGAAGCCAGGCCTCGCTCCAAGCGGGATTTCTATACTTTGTCATGACGCATCTGGGGTTTGCATCCCTCCTTGCAGGATTTCTCACCCTTTCTGGCGGGGATCCATTCTTGAATTTTAGCGAGGTGGCAGTACACGCGGCAACGCTCTCGCCACTTTCACTCGGAGCCGCGTTCGTACTTCTTTTTATCGGTTTTGGATCAAAGGCTGGACTCGTACCTTTTCATCGCTGGCTCCCTGCGGCACACCCCGCGGCGCCGAGCGGAAGCTCAGCTCTCCTCTCTGGAGTGATGTTGAAGATTGCAGTGTTTGGATTTGTGCAGGCACTGTTTCTTTTTCCCGTATTCCCATTGTGGTATGGGCTTGTCGTTTTCGGTTTCGGGCTCCTCTCTGCATTTTTTGGGGCTATGTATGCGGCGGTTGAATCTGACCTTAAGCGTCTCTTAGCGTGGAGCAGTATCGAAAACCTTGGTCTCATTTTTTCTGGTCTCGGCGCCTTGGGGGTGATGCTCGCGCTTCCTTCTGGCGCAGTTCCCGAACAAGTTATCTTTGGCCTCCTCTTTTTTGTAACTGTGCACACGCTGAGTCACTCAGTGTTTAAAACCGGACTTTTTATGGTGGCAGGTGCTGTCACTCTTGCGACACACACGCGAGACATGGACGAAATGGGAGGGCTTGCACGCTCGTACCCATGGCTCTCGGTGTGCTTTTTAATACTCTCGCTCTCGGCGGTGGCGCTCCCACCGTTTGTAACGTTCTACGGCGAGTGGGCGTACCTGCAGTCACTTGCGCTGTCACTGACCCTTGTACCGTTGCCGTTTGCTGTTGGTGTGGCGTTCGCGATATCAGTGCTTGCGCTCATTGCAGGTCTCGCGCTCTTTGCGTTTTCCAAAGCATTTTCCGCAGTGTTTTTGGGGCGCGGGCGCAACGCACCTTCGGAGCGTGTCTCTATGCAGTACCTCGTCGCACCAATTGCGATCTCGGCGGCGCTTACCTTCGCGCTTGGGTTTGTCGTGCGCCCCCTCGGGGCGTTTCTTCGCTCCCTAAGTATTCATCCGTTCGAGAGTGGCGTACTTACCCTCGGCGGGGGCGCATTCATAGATCCGGTATCAGTGTTTCTTCTTCTCGCCATTGTGGGTGTTGGGGCATTTCTAGTGTGGCAATTTTTGGGAAGCGGCCGCACTCGTGTGACTGATACTTGGGATTGTGGCCAAGAGCTAACTCCGCGCATGGAGTACACTGCAACTGGCTTTGCGGCACCTATCCGTTTCTTTTTTAGAGGGTTGGTGATAACAAGAAAGCGTTTGATTGCACACCAAGTATCGCCAGACAATCAGTGGATACAGCATCATACACTCGAGTGGGACGTCACGTCATTTTGGGCGCGTTGGCTGTACATGCCTATCGGCGATGGTTTATTTTTTCTCGCGCATCGGATCAAATTGATTCAAAATGGCAACATTCAGTTTTATCTCTTGCTCGTGTTTGTTGCACTGATCGCGACCATCATTTCTGCTCTATGACGAACCTACTTATCCCACTCATTAATATGCTTCTCGTGCTCATTGCTGCACCAGGCATGGTTGGCTTCGTGCGTATGCTCAAAGCTCGGCTCCAAAACCGGTACGGTGCACCGTGGTATCTCCCGTACCTCAACCTCGCGTCGCTCCTCAGGAAAGAAATGACGATTACAAAAAACAGTTCGTGGGTATTCCACGCGGTGCCTGCAGTCGTGCTCTCTCTTTCTGTCGCTCTTGCCTTTCTCATTCCCGCTGCATTTGTAGGGGGGCTTGGACTCAACAGTATCTTTCTTGTGAGTGCGCTTCTCGCACTTTCCTCAATCTTTCTTGTATTTGGCGGCATGGATACGGGAAGCGCTTTTGGCAATATGGGGTCGAGTCGAGAAATGACATTAGCTGCACTCGTCGAGCCCGCGCTCGTTGTGTCACTTGTCACGCTCGGCGTTATTGCGGGGTCGTGGCACCTCGACGGGATCACGGCACATTTCTTGGCGGTGCCGTGGTACATGGGAGCGCCGTACGTTGCCGTGACATTTGTGGCATTCTTTTTTGTTCTACTCTCTGAAAATGCGCGCTATCCCGTCGACAACCCCGCAACGCACTTAGAGCTCACGATGGTGCACGAGGCAATGCTCCTTGAGTACTCGGGAGTCTACCTCGCGATGCTCGAGTACGCATCGGCGATAAAGCTGACCGTACTCTCAGCATTTCTTGCGCTTCTCATCGCCCCCTTGGGTACCTCAGGGTTCACCGCACTTGGGGGTGTCGCCACACTCGCTGCATTCGTCGCAAAAGTCATTGTAGTTGCATGTGCTATTGCGCTCGTTGAAACACTTATTGTAAAAATGCGCTTTTACCGGATGCAGGAGTATATGACTTTGGCATTTCTTATTAGTTTTGCCGGCCTTTTGGCTGCAGTTTTGTTTGCGCTCTAAAACAGTATGCTTTACTCCGACCCTGCTTTCTATCTTACGCTCGCCACTTCTGGGATGCTTTTGTCTGCATTCCTCATTGCTAGCAGTATGCGACTGCGTTCATTTGTGTGGCTCTTCCGCCTCCAGTCGCTGTGCCTCGGCATGTATGCAATTGCACTGTCGTTTGCGATAGGGGAGACAGACCTCTTGGTCATGGCCGGTCTCATAATTGTACTCAAGGCGTTTCTACTTCCCTATGCACTCCTTACCACAGTAGAGCGATCCAGCGCCGCCGCTCGGCTCGAAGCATACTTCCGTCCCTCGGCACTTTTATTTATCGCGGCAGCGCTCATCGCATTTTCATTCTTGGTCGTGGTGCGCGTCTTTCCTGAAATCGGGAGCGACATTTTTGTTGTCGGTACTGCGGTATCGCTCCTTATTATCGGCTTCTCGCTCCTCGTGCTTCGCGGTGACTTGTACGGCCAGAGCATCGGTTTTCTCGTTATGGAGAACGGAATCTTTACTCTAGGGCTTTCGCTTGTTGGGGGCATGCCGTTGTTTGTAGAAATCGGCATTTTTCTCGATGTTTTGGTCTCCTTCATTATTATGGTTGCGCTCACGTACCGAGTGCAGAGCACGCACGTGACGGTTAAAACAGAACGATTGCGAGAACTCATCGGATAGATATGGACTACATTTTCTTTTTTGTCGTTACCGCAGTTGCAGCACTACTCCCGCTTGTGGTGCGCAAGGGAGTGCGTGGTGTTTTCTCGGCAGCGCTCACTGGGAGCACCGTTATTTTTGGTGTCGCGCTTGTCATTGCCGTCCCAGCACTCTTTAGTGCGCCCAGTGCATCGCCGGACGCGCTGTGGTATATCGACCCATTTGCGGCGCTCCTCGTGTTAATGACTGCTTTCGTCCAGTGGACCGCGACCATGGTGAGCGTGACCTACCTCTCGCACGAGCACGACGAGGGGATTGTGGGTGAGCGCGAGGTGCGCTGGTACTTCGTGCTCTTGTACCTCTTTGCGCTGTCGATGTTCGTGACGCTCCTCTCAAACAATCTAGGGATCATGTGGATCGCACTTGAGGCCACGACCCTCACCACCGCCTTTTTAGTTGCGTTCTATACCACTGACGGTTCTTTGGAGGCGGCGTGGAAGTATATTTTGATCTGCTCAGTCGGCATTTCACTCGGTCTCCTCGGTATGCTTCTCGTGTTTTATGCCGCGTCAGCAGGCGGAGTCGCCGAGGCGTCGGGTATCAGCTGGCTCAATCTTCTCGACCTCTCGGCGTCATTTCCTGACACTATTATGAAGCTCGCCTTCGCATTTATCTTGGTCGGTTTTGGGACAAAAATGGGGCTTGTGCCCATGCACACGTGGCTCCCTGATGCGCACGCACGTACGCCATCGCCCATAAGCGGCGTGCTGTCTGGTGTCCTCTTGAATGCTGCACTCTTTGCAATCCTCCGCTACAAAGCACTTGTCGACGGGTCCTTGGGTGATTCGTCTTGGACTGATAGTCTACTCATTTTCTTTGGCGTGCTTTCGTTTGCGGTGTCGGCGGTATTTATTCTTGTTCAGGAAAATTATAAGCGTCTCCTTGCATACTCGTCGATTGAGCACATGGGTTTTATGACGTTTGCATTCGGGCTCGGTCCCGTTGGTTACGCTGCGGGCATTGTACACATCGTGGGTCATGCACTCACAAAGTCACTCCTCTTTTTTGCCGCGGGCAACGTCCTCTTGCGCTTCAAGCATACAGTTATTGAACGCATAGGAAACGTCATCAATGTACTCCCGTATTCAGGCCCGTTTCTCCTCATCGGTATTTTGGCGCTCCTCGCCGTCCCGCCGTCGCCACTTTTCTTAAGTGAGTACGAGGCGATCGCTGCTGCCGTAACGGTGCACCCCATCGCAACGTTTATAGTTTTAGTTTCGGGTGCTGTGGCGGTCGCGGGGTTTATCCGACTCTTCCTTCCCATGCTCCTTGAGGTGCGTGGCGAGGCGGCACCTGTGGTGGGTGAGCGCTGGAACCTTTCGCACACTGCAATGGCGCTCCACGTGGTGCTCATCATTGTGATTGGTGTTGCGCTTATGGCGCCCGCGGGGCGCACGTTTATTACCAGTGTTGCAACGTACCTCTTATAACGAATGACTATGCTCACACTTTTGAAAGAATTGGGACTCAGCGATAGTGATGACGGGGTTACCACTGTGCCTGCGGAGACACTCCGTGACAGGGTGCTTGAGATTACTGCACGCGGGTACCCGCTTGTCTTGATGTACGCGACCGACGAACGGCATGCGGGGCGCGCATTTCATGTGCACGCTGTGTTTTCGATTCAGAAAGTAGGGTTTTTGACACTTCGCACTGACCTCGACCGCAGCGTACCGCGCTATCCGTCCGTCACGCACTCTGTTATGGCCGCGCATTGGTACGAGCGACAGATATTTGACCAGTTCGGCATTGTGCCGGAGGGTCACCCAGACTTGCGGCGGCTCATGCACCACGAAAATATCCCAGAGGGGACGCACCCAATGCGCAAGGACTTTGCGTGGGATACGAAGCTTGCCCATGCGTCGGTCCCATTTCCCATGCACCGCGTCGAGGGGAAAGGAATATACGAAATTCCGGTTGGTCCCATACACGCGGGTATCATTGAGCCGGGACATTTCCGCTTCAACGTGCGAGGTGAGCGTATTCTCTCACTCGAAGGAAAGCTTTTTTTCAAGCACAAGGGTGTCGAAAAACTTGTCGAAGGGAAGACGCCACAAGAGGCGCTCCAGTTTGTAGAGCGCGTATCAGGAGATATGGTCGTGGGGCACACACTTACGTACGTGCAGGCGATCGAGGCGGCCACCGGAACCGAGGTGAGTGAACGCGCGCGCTTCCTACGCACGATTTATAGCGAACTTGAACGCATTACTATGCACACATTTGATATTGGCAACATTGCCGGTATGGGAACGGGCTTTACGTTCATGGCAGCGCAGTGCTTCCGACTCGTTGAGAAATTGCGCCGCCTGAATGAGACGCTGGTGGGGCACCGATACTTGCGCGGTGCGGTTATCTTGGGTGGTGCACACAATATTCACAAAGAAAACATTGAGCTGATCCGCACGACGCTTGCAACTCTTGAGCGAGAGCTTGAGGGGATTATACAGATTGCCTACGCGAGCGATGGATTGATGGAGCGTTTCGACATGACGGGCATCCTCACAGAAGAGGCGGCGCGTGCGTATGGCGCACAGGGAGTCGCTGCGCGTGCATCGGGCGTCCTTATTGACGCACGGGTCGATCACCCCTACGCCGCGTATCCAAAGATGGGTGTGGTGGTGGTGACGAAGAGTATCGGCGATGTGAGCGCACGCTTTCGCGTCCGTGTTAAGGAGTTTCGCGAGTCAATCCGGATTATCCGCGCAGCACTCGATGCGCTCCCAGAAGGGAAGTGTGAGACTACGCTTGTACTGAAGGCGGGGGCAGCCTATGGCGCGTCAGAGGCGTGGCGCGGCATGGTTATTGATTGGGTGCGACTTGATGAAGCTGGGAAAATTGATCGGCTTGTGATTCGAGACCCGTCGTTTTGTAATTGGCCACTGTTCGGCGAGCTTGCACCGGGAAATATTGTGCCGGATTTTCCGCTCTGCAATAAGAGCCTTAACCTTTCGTATTCGGGGAATGACCTTTGACACTTTAAGGTAAATTGTGCATAATACCAATCTATGCCGTATTATCAAAAAGGAATAGAACAGCCGCTTATCAAACAGAGATTTGCAGGGTCAGAAGAGTTCGGACGCCAAGAGACACACAAACTTAAACAAGCATTGTACGAAATTGGTCAGACGCTCATGGGTAGAGGGCCAGTTCTCGAGGAAGAAAGAAAGAGAGCTCAAAAATAAAACCGGCAAGAGCCGGTTATTTTTGTGGAGGTGGAGTACTGCCCAGAGGGCAGTTAAATTTGTGGAGGTGGAGGGTAATGAGCCCTCGTCCAAAGAAAGTCTCTCAACCGAGTCTACAGTGCGTAGTTCATTTTTCAATTTAAGCTTGATCGAGTGAGAAATGTACAAAATGACGATCAGCCGAGCTCACAATCTCGTCTCACAGATGAGCTCTCTGTAGGACCAGCCCCCTGTTATGTCACCAGATACCCCGTAGAGGACGTCTTGGGTCTGATGCCGCTCAGGCTAATGCGTGAGCGGGACCGCTTATGCAGCGCGCACGAGTGCGAACTGCCAAGGGCTTGCTACAAGCTTGTTTGCATGTATGCGTGTTCGAGATTTTAGGTGATCTCCAACATTCACCACACTGCACAGAAGAAAGGTGCTTCTTTGTCGAATCTGGTCACCCCCTCCAAAGGCAGGGGACTGCGCTTGGAGCGAATGACCAGCGTTATTGCGATTTCAAAGATCTATCTATGTCGCGCTTCGAATCCCGTTCTTTGAGTGTAGCGCGTTTGTCGAATTTCTTCTTTTTACGCGCAAGGGCAAAAGACAGCTTTAACCGACGATTCTTATTATACACCATTATTGGCACCATTGTCAAGCCCTTGCGCGAGTCGTCCCCCTCAAGCGTTTTAAGCTCTTTTTTAGACAAGAGAAGGCGTCGCGTCCTCTCGGGGTCATAGCCCTTTGGCGTGTTGCCCTCTTGGTAGGCAGTTATTGAAGCGCCCACAAGATACGCCTCTCCTCCACGGACAAGCACATGCGAGCCAATGAGGGATGCCTTGCCCGTACGTAGTGCCTTGACCTCAAAGCCCCTAAGCTCTATGCCGGCCTCATAGGTGTCTATAAACTCGTACTCGAGCTTTGCCTTTTTATTCTCGACGACAGGTTTCATACTATGCTACTGCGCATTTCGCAAAATCGCGCATTGCCTATATACTAGCGTACATGGATAGAGATGTGCGAGAAAAGAAAGGGCCGAAAGACCCGAAGGGGACTCCTGACGATGGGAAGAAGAAGTCGTGGATGAAGCGTACCTTGGCAGCACCCCCCATGGGTGATTGGGGTAACTTTACCTCGACCCTCATGGTGCTCGCCCTACTTGCGGTTCTTTATGCCTACTTTTGGAATAGCGAGTCAGAGCCAGAACTTGTCCCACTCACCACAGTCGCGACTGATGTGCGTTTGGGAAGTATCGAGACCATCACCATTTCTGGTGACAACCTCGCAATCGCATACCGAGATGGCACTAAGAAAAAATCAAAAAAAGAAACTGACGCGTCGCTCTCAGAGTCGCTCTCGCGGTACGGACTTACCGGTGAAGAGTTAGGAACAGTAGCGATTGAGGTGCAGAGTGAGTCAGGATTTAAATATTGGTTTTTTAATCTCGCGCCCATTATTCTCCCGTTGATTTTGATTGGCGTGTTTGTGTGGTTTTTATCTCGCCAAGTACGGGGTGCGGGGATGCAGGCGTTCACCTTTGGACAATCAAAGGCGCGGATGATAGACCCTAAAGACTCGGCACAGCGTGTCACGTTTTCAGACGTTGCGGGAGCAAAGGAGGCAAAGGAAGAACTGGCCGAGATAGTAGATTTTTTAAAGAGTCCGAAAAAATTTCTCGACATCGGCGCGCGCATTCCTAAAGGAGTATTGCTGATGGGTGCACCGGGGACCGGTAAGACTCTTTTGGGCCGCGCAGTCGCAGGAGAAGCTGGAGTACCATTTTTCTCTATCTCAGGTTCTGAGTTTGTTGAGATGTTTGTGGGAGTAGGAGCATCGCGCGTTCGCGATTTGTTTGACATGGCAAAGCGCGCCGCGCCAGCAATTATCTTTGTTGATGAGATTGACGCAGTAGGTCGTGTACGTGGCACGGGCGTAGGCGGTGGCAATGATGAGCGCGAGCAGACCCTCAACCAGATACTCGTTGAGATGGACGGCTTTGAGCCGGCTGAGAAGGTGATTGTGATGGCTGCTACTAACCGCCCAGACGTCTTGGATCCTGCGCTCTTGCGCCCCGGCAGGTTTGATCGGCGCGTCACTATCGACCTTCCTGACCGCAATGATCGAGAGGAGATACTCAAGATTCATGCGAGGAAGAAGCCCTTGGCTGAAGATGTAAATCTTGTAGTGATCGCCGAGCGAACCCCCGGTTTTTCTGGCGCTGACTTGTACTCACTTATGAACGAAGGTGCCATTCTCGCTGCACGCGAGAACAGAAAGAAAGTCGCACAGTTTGATCTTGTACGTTCTATCGAGAAAGTGATGCTTGGGCCCGAGCGAAAGTCACACGTTTTGAACAAAAAGGAAAAAGAGATAACTGCGTATCACGAGGCGGGACACGCGCTGGTGTCGTCAGTGTTGCCGTTTGCTGAC
>CAYHUS010000009.1:11895-17831 GCA_964359715.1 uncultured Candidatus Saccharibacteria bacterium | reverse complement strand
TGATCAAGACGTGGTGCATGTTGACGCAACACTTGGGAAAATGGACACCTTGGTACAGCTTTTGAAAGAGCCAGGGTTCGACAAGGTGCTTATCTTTGGCGAGACCAAACACGGCGTTGAGAAACTTGCGAACGAATTAACGAAGCGTGGCATTCGTGCTGAGAGTATCCACGGCAACAAGACACACGGCAAGCGCCAAAGCGCACTCCGCATGTTTAAAGAGTCACACGCGCAGGTCTTGGTGGCGACTGACGTCGCCGCACGCGGCCTTGATATCAATGGCGTCTCGCACGTCATCAACTATGATATCCCGCACACCTATGAAGATTATGTCCACCGCATTGGCCGTACCGGCCGCGGCGGCAAGACGGGCAAGGCACTCACGTTCCTCGAAAAGCGTTCACACTAGCCTATGCTAGTATGGGCGCATTAACCCATAGTTTTTTATATGTCTACTAATCTTATTGTTGGTTTGATCGTTGCCGCCATCGTAGTTGTAGGCGGAGGATACCTACTTATGAGCTCAGGATCTTTGTCTATGGCGCCTGCTGTTGCTGACCTTGATCAAGATGGTGTTGAGGATGTCGCAATGACTGGTGACTCCAAAGCCCCACGCGATGTCGCGACCGGACAATCGTCTGGCAAGGCGACGCCAAAGCTCGCCGAGAGCGCAGCATCGTTTAGCGGTTCGTGGAATGACTTGGTCAAGCGCGGTGGTAACTACGCGTGTGAGATCAATCACCAAAGCGCGAACGACTCGACCACTGGTATGGTGTATGTTTCAGGCACCGATGTGCGCGGTACATTTTACTCAAACACATCTGGAGGTGCAGTTACCTCGAACATGTTGAAAAAGGGTGACACAGTCTATGTCTGGACCAACGCATATCCAACAGGATTTGTTATGAAGGCAACCACTATGGAGAGCACAGCGTCAACCGGCACCTCAGGACAAAGTGTTGACGCGAACCAAAGCTATGACTGGAACTGTAGCGCGATAGGCGCAGATGCATCGCAGTTTGCGCTCCCTTCGGGAATCGAGTTTATGGATCTCTCAGAGATGATGCAGGGCGGCGGTATCCCCCAGTAAGTTCATTGAGCAATTGACTTCACACACCATCCTGCTATTCTCGTCTGAGGTCGGCATTATCCATTCAACATAACTAAACACTTATGGACGACGCAGTAGATCCAGAGTTGGAAGTGCCAGCAATTGACCCCTCAGTTCTTGAGGAAGCAATTGACGAGGTCACCGAGACCGAGACCCCGCCTACAGAGTAACGATGATTAAGAAGCCCCAGCACTGCTGGGGCTTTTTGTTATACTGATATGTATGAACACCTCGTACATTGTTGCGATTATCGCACTCGTCGTTATTGTAGGGGCCGGCCTGCTTTACAGCTTTGGGTATCCAGCCGGAGAGATGGTGGTGGAGAAGGATGGTGCGATGGTGGAAAAGGCACCAGAAGGGACAATGATGTCGGCGGGGAGTTATGAGGCGTATGCACCAGAAAAGTTAGCAAAAGCTGCAACGGGCGATGTGGTACTCTTTTTTCGCGCATCGTGGTGCCCGACGTGTCGTGCACTTGATGCAGATATAAAAAAGAATGAGTCACAGATCCCCAAGGATGTAACTATTCTTGATGTCGACTATGACAACTCGACCGCGCTCAAACAAAAATATGGCGTCACCTATCAGCACACGCTGGTACAGGTAGATCAAGAGGGAAATTTGATAACCAAGTGGACAAGCTCGCCAACACTCACGTCACTCGTGTCTAACATTAAGTAATGACGTTTTTAATTGTTTCATTTATTGCGGGAGTTCTGACGGTGTTGGCGCCGTGTATCCTCCCACTGCTTCCTGTAGTTATTGGTGCATCGGCGGGGGCTCGCTCGCGATGGACGCCGTACGTCGTGGTCGGCTCGCTCGCGCTCTCCATTATTGTCTTTACCTTTCTCCTCAAGGCGTCAACCGCATTTATCATGGTGCCGCCCGAGGTGTGGATGTATCTCTCGGGTGGCATCCTTTTTCTTTTTGGTATAACGCTTGTCTTCCCATCGGTGTGGGAGTCGATACCAGGGATGGCCAGCGCGTCAGCATCATCAAACAAACTGTTGGGAGTAGGGTATCAACAAAAGTCTCTGTGGGGAGACGCGCTGGTTGGTGCAGCTCTTGGGCCAATATTCTCGACCTGCTCGCCCACGTACTTTGTTATTTTGGCGTCGGTCTTACCCGCGAGCTTTGTGCTCGGGACGACCTACATACTCGCCTATGTGGTGGGGCTTGGACTCGTACTTCTATTGATCGCGCTTTTAGGAGAGCGCTTAGTGGCGCGTCTCCATATCGCGGCAGACCCACGCGGGTGGTTTAAGCGGGTGTTGGGAGTCTTGTTTATTGTGCTCGGCGTACTTATTGCTACAGGGTTAGAAAAAAAGATTGAGACAGCAATCTTAGACGCTGGATACTTTGATGTCACGGCGATAGAGCAAAAATTACTTGACTATGTTCAATAAACCATCTTTTCCCCCTGAGGTTATTGTGGGGAGTGCACTTCTTATCATTGTGGGGGTTGGGCTTTTGTGGCTCACCTCAACAGGTGATATGCGCGCTACTGTAGGTGACACGACAAGTGCAGAGCGCTATCGAGAGATAGTGTCGCCTGCAGGGTTTGTGAATACTCCTCAAGGGTCGCCGCTCACGCTCGGCGAGTTGGTGGGGAAGAAGGTGATACTTATCGACTTTGTCACTTATAGCTGTATCAATTGTCAGCGCACCTTCCCATACCTCAACGAGTGGTATGCGGCGTACAAAGATCAGGGGCTTGAGATCGTCGGTATTCACACGCCCGAGTTTGCATTTGAAAAAGATATTCAAAACGTGCGCGATGCGGCTAGAAAATTTGGTCTCAAGTTCCCCCTCGTGCTCGACAACGACTATGCGACGTGGAATGCGTGGGGCAATCGGTATTGGCCACGCAAGTATCTTATTGATATCAACGGCAATGTGGTGTACGACCACATCGGTGAAGGCGCGTATGATGAGACAGAAGCAAAAATCATTGAACTCTTAAATGAAAGAAAGCGCGTCCTTGGCGAGGCAGGCACAGTGGTTGACACCATGGGCGTACCCAAAAATGCCGTGACCGTGGACTTTGGCAAAATCAAAACTCCAGAGACTTATCTCGGTTCGTCTCGCATTCAGTACTTGGTCAACCTGCCCGCGCAGTCGTGTCTCTCAGGGTCGTGCGCGTATAGTTTTACCGACGGGCTGCCCCGAGGTTACGAGCTCTCAGGACAGTGGAAGATAGATGGCGAGTACGCCATGCTCGAGAACGGAGAAGGGGCCATCCGCATCGCGTTTGAGGCGAACAAGGTAAATCTTGTCGCGGGCTCTGACCTACCAGTGCGGGCAGAGATATATGTAGACGGCGTTATGCACCGCGAGGTAGTGATTAAAGAGCACGGCTTGTACAATCTTGTGGACCTTGGCGACGACTATGAGAATCACATTATGGAGATTCGCTTTTTCGATGCAGGGGTCTCGGCCTTTGCCTTCACCTTTGGGTAGCTGGTTTTGGTATACTTAGGCTATGAAGCCCCAATATATTCTTGCCATAGTGCTTGCCATTATTATTGTGATCGGAGGTGTGTACCTCTTTGTAACGCCAGCGCCTACTGACGAGCTTCCTATCATTGACCCGTCTCAAGTGGGACAGCCGTTCTATGAGAACGCGACACCCAACGATATTGTGGTCACGCTCCCATTTCCCGGCGCGGTGACGGGTAAAGAGTTCTCGGTTCGCGGGAAGGCGAGGGGATATTGGTTTTTTGAAGCATCATTTCCCGTCATACTCTTAGATAAAGACGGTAAAGAATTGGCAATAGGTCTCGCCAACCCCGAGCCAGCAGGCACCGAGTGGATGACCACCGAGTTTATAAACTTTAAGGCCGATCTTGCCGCACCACAAACCTATATCGGGCCGGCGACCTTGATCTTGATGCGCGACAACCCATCGGGCCTCCCCGAAAACGACGCGGCGGTGTCATTTCCCATCACCATTGAGTACTAGCACTAAGCTGAGTGAAAGACAGTATCAAGGCGCGCTTCGCGCCGTTTCTGCACTGGCGCACGAGTTTTTGGTCGCCCACCGTAGACAGTGGGGAAAGAAAGAATACATAAAAACAACTACGGACGCTAACTGGATTCAGTCGCACGGCACCGATCAGGTTGATCTGGCGTCGTGTCCCTATGAAGATCTGCCAGAAGATTGGAAGAAAGAACGCGACATTGGTTCACAACTCGCGCTAGACGCAGTTATCAAAGCAGTAGAGTCGGGGCGAGAGATAGATGCGGCTTTTATAGGCGAGGTAGCGAGCATGCTCCACGATGAGTGGGTAAAGAGAAACTCTCACCGCACGGGAGATGAGTGGAAGAAAAAATACTCAGAACTATCTGAGTACGAGCAGAGAAAAGATCAACTATTTGTTCTTGCTGCTGTCTCTGTTTTAGAAGAGAGTGACACTACAGATTTTGGGCGTGCCAAGGATAAAGATTTGTTAGATCTACGGCGAGTGGGTAGAGATAAGCCTATTGGCTATCTCCAGCTTGGGTCACTACAGGTGCGTGGATATACAGTCGACAAGGTGCAACAAGAACTTGAGGCACGTGGACTAAAAACGTTGGTGTTGTCGGACGAGGAATCTGATATTGAGAGCGGAGCGTTGTACGTGTGGGACCACGAAGCACTGGGTGTACTTCTAAAGAACAATCACACCATTCTCGACGAGGCGGGGTGGCCAAGTGAGCCAGAGGCGTTTGTTAGACACCTTAAAGTCACCGCACCTCCCAAGAGTAAACTGTTTGACCTTATTGCTGACGCATTTGGCGACACTAAAAATCCACTTAGATCAGAGAAGGTCAGCTAGTTAAGCTCAAAGATCGCGTAGAGCCCAAGCGTGTCTTGTATCCATCCATCAGCACCAGTCTCAAAGTCGACCTGCCACATTGTCTTACGCCTCACGGTCTCGGGACCGCCTATAACTACGCCGATATTGCCGTCCTGAGTACCTATTATGGTGTTGTTCGCTGTTGAGGGTTTGCTGTGTACGGGCGTGCTCCCGCTATAAAAGATATGTGACCCAACCTGTACCACATCAAGCGGGGTGCCGTGGTCAATAGTTATCGTCTTGGTCGCGGGTTGTGAGAATGTCGAGCTCTGCGAGCCGCCGTACTTGGCAAAGACATAGTAGGTACGGGTCCCCGGCATCGCGCTACCGTCTAAGAAGAAGTAGCGGTCAGTGTCTTGATTGACTGGCTGTTGTTTTGACGCGTCTCGGTAAATACCAAACCTGACACAGCACACGTCAACGGGTGGGTCCTCATAGGTGCCGAGCACTGTCGCAAGTGGCGATGGGTCTTGCTCACGTCCCATGGCCCAGAGCCTTAGGTTTGAGGGTGGGGTAGAGACAAAGGGTTTATTGTTTGACGCACGAACCATGACGTTTGGCGCTTGGGCAAAGTTACCCTTGGTGTCGGTAACATATGAAGAAACCGAGTGGAGCCCGTCAAAAACTCTCGAGGTGTCCCACAGCACTTCATATGGTGGGGCGGTAAGTTGAGGCCCGACGTTCACACCGTCTATCAACATCTGTACTGTGCCTATAGCGACATTATCAGTGGGGTTCGCAACAACTGCAGTAATACCCGATACCGTCGCGTTAGCGACGGGGCTCGTTATCACTACCTGTGGGGGCTCGTTATCTTTTAATCTCGCAGAGGTCCAGTAGCCCGTGACCGCAAGCGCTATGGCGGCGACGATGGCGATTTCTTTAAAAAACATAGTGGAGTTTTATATACTAATCTACCCAAATCCTAGCATGTGTTTTTAGCCTTTACTTGGTTTGATATAGTTTGGTAGTGAAGCAAAAAATTC
>CAYHUS010000009.1:0-11885 GCA_964359715.1 uncultured Candidatus Saccharibacteria bacterium | reverse complement strand
ACCGGCATAGCAGGGTCGGGAAAGTCGACGCTCTCTGGCGAGCTACGCACCCGAGGATATGAGGCGTACAACTTTGAGGAGATTGACGGAATGTTTAAGATGTACCGACAAGACACGGGAGAAATCTATGACGGGTATAAAAACGAGAATCCCGACATGGTCAAAAATGCTGAGTGGCGGTGCGACTCAGCAAAGCTTAAGGCACTGGTAGATGAACAAAAAGACGAGGTAGCCTTTTACTGTGGGGTGGCATCAAATATGGATGACATTATCCCGCTGTTTACCAAAGTCCTCTTACTCCACGTATCCTCAGAACTACTACGTCAGCGGTTATTGTCACGAGACGGCACCGAAGAGTTTGGCGGTACCGAGGAAGTGAGACAGCAGATTCTCGGCTGGAAGGATTGGTGGGAGGACGAGATGAGAGACAGAGGCGCCATCCAGATTGACGCGAGCGGCGACGTCGTAGCCGTCGCCGACAAAATCGTGGCTAACCTAGAGCTCAAAATACTTTAGTAAGTTAGGAATGTTGAGTGTGGATAAGCAATAAGTAGAACGAACGTTCGGTTATAATGGATGTACATAAGTATGCCTATTCGCATCATATCAACTGCTAACATAAAGACAATGCCGCTTACTTTTGGAGGAGCATATGTTCCCAGCGCACTTGTTGATACACTAAAGCCACCTCTTAAATGGGCGGGTGGTAAGCGTTGGTTGGTGCCTATGTTACGACCAATCTGGGATCGCTACAGCAGTGCTCGTCTAGTAGAACCTTTTGCTGGTGGTCTGGCTGTCACCTTGGGACTCACACCGAAGGAGGCGCTACTCAATGACATCAATGTTCACTTAGTAAATTTTTACACTCACTTAAAAGCAGGATTACAGACAGAAGTTGAGTTTAAGAATGACGTTGATACTTACTATAGTTACCGAAATCGATTTAATCAGTTACTGCAGAGTGGTGGAGAGTTAAGTAAAGAGGCCGCAGAGCTTTTCTTCTACCTTAATCGCACCGGATTTAACGGCCTCTGTCGTTTTAGTCAGACGGGTAAATTTAACGTACCTGTCGGCCGATACAAAACGATTAACTACTGCACTGACTTTTCTGACTATAAGCAACTATTCTCGAAGTGGACCTTCACAGCAGGAGATTTCAAATTACTCAAGTTGCGTCCAACAGACTTTATCTATGCTGATCCTCCATATGATGTCCAATTCACCCAGTATTCATCAGATGGCTTTAGCTGGGACGATCAAGTACGAACTGCTGAGTGGCTTGCTAGACACACGGGGCCAGTGGCTTTATCTAATCAAGCCACAGACAGGATAATTAACTTATACCAATCTCTTGGGTTTTCGATAGAGTTACTTGATGCTCCAAGAAGAATTAGTTGCACTGGAGACCGAACAAAAGCGAAAGAGGTATTGGCCACAAAAAACATTGCGTAGACCCTCTTCCAAGGGTATTGTGTGTCCATGCCACGTAGGACTTCTACAGGAGCGGTGCTTGAAAGTATGGTTTTACCAGCTCTTAAGCACGGTGGGTACGAAACTAAAAAGCAGGTTCGGATTGGGGAACGCTTGAATGGACGTAGACATTTTGCTGATGTAGTAGCAAGTAAGGGAAATAAAAAGTTTATAGTATCTATGAAATGGCAGCAGACTAGCGGTACTGCCGAGCAAAAAGTCCCGTATGAGGTAATCTGTTTATCAGAAGCAGTAAAGAAATTTGATTATGAAAAAGCATATCTTGTACTTGGCGGGGATGGTTGGACGTTGAGAGATTATTTTGTAGGTGGAGGATTAAATGATCACATTAATTATGATGGTCAAGTTGTTATTTTAACTCTAGAAAAGTTTGTTAGACTCGCGAACCAAGGTAGGTTATAAAGTACTTTAATGAAAAGCGAAAGAGGCACAAAGCTGGTCTACGTTGCACATCCGATATCGGGTGACGTAGAGGGCAATATCAAGAGTGTGTTACAAATCTGTAAGGAGATTCATACCAAGAGGACAGTACCGTTTGCTCCGTATATAGTCGCACTTCAGTACTTAAACGATGACATACCAAAGGAGAGGAGACTTGGTGCAGATGCTAACGCTATGTATTTTAAAGCCGGTATAGTCGATGAACTATGGCTTTACGGAGACAAGATTTCACCCGGTATGGCAGAAGAGGTGGTTTTGTGTAGAGAGTTAGGTATCCCAATTCGTGCAAAAAGTGCAGGAACCATGCGAGAGTTGAAGAATTTTTAGTTCGTAACCAAAGGGGTTTGGAGAAGTGAGAGTTTTGCTATAGTACCGGCATGGAGCCTTTCAATGCCAGCACATACAAAGATCAGAAAGGCGATTTTAATTCAAAGGACGAAGATCGATTATTGAGCCTGCTTACTACCCAACATCCGCGTCGAGTTTTGGATGTGGGGTGTGGCGACGGGACCCTTACTCACAGAGTGAAGAATGCATTACCCCAGTCTGAGATAGTTGCGATTGATAACTCGGAGAGCCAGATTGGCCTCGCGGTGCGTACCGCTTCAGACGGTATTACGTTTATGTGCACCGACGTTATTGATTACAGCGTTCCAGAGCCCTTTGACGCAATCTACTCGTTCTATGCATTTCCGCATATACCGAAGTCTGATGTCCCGTCCGCACTCCGGTCTGTCGCGCGGCTGCTAAAGCCAGAGGGTGAATTATATTTGTTCACAAACATAGCACTTTTTGATACCTCAAAGGTACCGCATGAGGATCAGGAGGCATGCGACATTGTTTTTCTAAACGACTGGCCTAGCCAAATTAATCTTATTTCTTTGCCAGAGATGCAGAAAATGATTGCAGACGAAGGTTTGGACGAAGTAGAAAATAGACCTCTTGAAACTGGAGCTAAAGTTAAAGAGTACGGTGACATGATCTCGTACTTATTTGTGTTAAGAAGGAAGAAATGACTAACATCACCATAGGCTCGGACAGCCTAACGGGGCATGGTGGCTGTAACCCCTGACCACGTGGAGGGGGTATAGTTTCAGTATGAGAAAAGTGGTGTATGGGGTTTTGGGAGTGGTGGTCGTTGTGGTCGCACTTGTGTATACGGCGCTGTGGATGGAGCAGGGTGGAGGCTCGACCGAGGGTTATGTGCGCAATATGAATTATATTTATGCAGTCGCGTCGGGGGTGGAGACGCATGGCTCGTCATACACCATCCCGTCGGCCTTGGCCGAGGGGACCAACTTGAGTAAAGACACATATATAAGCTACGAGGAGTCGGACTCTGCGACGTGTGAGCCAAAAGATTTTCTTGATGGCGTCACTGAGATACGCGAAGTGACTGACGACGGTGTGACGTACCTTGTGGCTGGGCGCATGGGTGCCGCGGCGGGGAATCGCTATGACGAGACTATACATGTGTTTAAAGACTACGAGCCGTGTAATGCTGTTCGCTACTTTATCCACTATGGCGTTATCGAGAATTATCCAGAGGGCACAGTGAGAGAGTTTGACCGAGCTCAGTTGGTTGCACAGTTTGACAACTTCCGCCGCACGTTAGCCAAGAGCCGCTAGCTCGGTAGACTTTGCTATACTTAGGGGCATATGAAATCGCCAATACTTTGGATTGTTATAGCAGTAGTTGTTGTGCTCGGCCTCTACCTCGGGTCGGTCTATAACGGTTTAGTAACTATGAACGAAGGCGTCGACGCCCAGTGGGCACAGGTTGAGAGTCAGTATCAGCGCCGCTTAGACCTTGTCCCTAACCTTGTTAATTCGGTGAAGGGGATAATGACTCAAGAGCAAGAAGTATTTACTGCGATCGCCGACGCGCGTACCAAGTATGCGGGCGCGGGGAGCGCCGATAGTCGCGCCGCGGCGGCTAACGAGTTTGAGAGCGCCTTTGCCCGACTTCTTGTCGTGATGGAGAACTATCCACAACTTCGATCTGTCGAGAGCGTCAACGCTTTGATGGCCGAGCTTGCCGGTACTGAGAATAGGATAAGCGTTGAGCGTATGCGCTATAACGAGACAGTTCGCGACTATAACGTGTCGGTCAAGATTTTCCCCCGCACGTTTGTCGCGTCGATGTTTGGCTTTGGGCCGCGAACCATGTTTGAGTCAAAAGACGGTGCTGACGTAGCGCCCGAGGTAGAGCTCTAAGACATGAGGCGAGTTCTGCTCGCACTTTTCTTCACCCCACTTCTCGTTGGGTTGGTGGCGCTCGCGTACGTGTCGCCCGGCGCACCCACGGGATATGTTAATGACTTTGCGGGAGTGCTAAGCGCTGAGGTCGTTCAAAAACTCGAGTCCGAGCTCGTCGCCTTTAACGCTTCGACCACTAACGAGGTCGCGGTGGTCACCGTGCCAAGTCTTGATGGTGATTATATCGAGAACTACGCGGTCAAACTTTTTGAAGAGTGGGGCATAGGTACGGCAGATAACGACAACGGCGTACTGCTTATGATCGCGGTCGAGGATAGAGAGCTTCGTATCGAGGTGGGGTATGGGTTAGAGGGTGCGCTCCCCGACTCGGTGGCCGCGTCAATAATTGCTGACATGGTGCCCTATCTTAAAGACGGTGACTATGACGGTGCGGTGACGCTTGGTGTCTCTGCTATACAACAGGCGACGCGCGGCGAGTATCAAGGCTCGGCCAACACGGGGTCGATAGATTTTGACACGATTTTTGCCGTATTTTTCTTTGGCATTATTTTGATCCAGTGGTTTGTCGCCGTGTTGTCGCGGTCAAAAAGTTATTGGGCGGGCGGCGTTATTGGTGCCTTAGCTGGTGGGATAGTGAGTAGCATCTTTGGCTGGTGGCTCTTGGGTGGCGCGGCACTCACGCTCGCGCTTCTTGTCCTTGGACTGTTGTTTGACTATGCAGTGTCGAGCGCGTACCACGAGGCCAAGCGTGCGGGACATCACCCACCGTGGTGGACTGGAGGGACTGGAAGTTCTGGTTCGAGTTCAGGAGGCTTTGGAGGATTTGGTGGTGGCTCGTCGGGCGGCGGCGGCGCCTCGGGCTCGTACTGATTTGCTATAGTACCCGTATGCAGGTTGACTACCGAGACGTCGAGCGAAGAATAAAGGCGGCACAGGCACTGTTAAGCGAGTCGACGACATCGCTTGAGAAGTTGCGATCTATAAAAACGATTCTTGCCGGCATCAACCCAAGGATAGACAACGCGCTCTCTGAGTGCGACAAACAGCTTCTCACCATCGAGCGCGTGGCCGAGGGCGAGGTCGTCGACCTTGCGGTTGACGCTCTGCCCGAGGACACCGACGAGAGAAAAAATAAAAAGAAGGCGCTCCTCTTATTTTTAAAATATTGGAATGGGTTAAAAGACGAGGTGGCGCGCGTGCAGGCCGAGATGGACGCGAATCAAAGCGGGTCACAGGACACAACGTCAATGTGGACAAAGATTGCTGCGGGCGCCAAGGGGCCCATCGCCATTGTCACTATAGCGGCGGTCGCTGTCGCTGGTGCCGCGCTTGCCCTTGATCAAACTTCGGTCACCATCACGATAGAAAATCAAGGCTGCCCCACGCTCTATGCGGGACAAAGCGGTGTGTCTCTGCCCGGCCTCTCGCTCCCCTCATCACCTATCGGGGCAGGCGAGAGCGCCAACGTCACCACCCCACCATTTACGCTAACCGCAGATGGTACTGGCTCGGGCGCGCTCGTTCTCTCATCGGTGGGACTCACCTATACTATTGAGCTCGGAGGTGCGGTGAGCGACGTACTCTTTAATGGCGAGTCACTCTTAGGCACCGTCACTACTATTGATCTTGGTTCTAAAGACGCACACACCTTGGTACTTGAGTGTAGTTAAACAATAGTTTGACAGATAAGACGCACTGATTTATAGGTAGTGTATGTCAGAGACGAATGCCGAGGCTGTTGGTCCCTATGCGCCAAGAAAATTTGAGCACTTTTTATCTCGTCTTTCTGAGCGATATGGGATAACCCTGACACAAGACGAGGTGGAGACTCTCTTAAAAGAACTTGAGGCTGGCAAACATGTGCTTCGCGCTCGCGACCCGTTCGGGAAGACAGTCAACCACTACTATGTACCCATTAAAGGTCAGTTAGTGTCGGTTGCCTTTGATACAGAGACCAAATATTTGGTGACCGCGGCGCCTCGTGGGAGATTAAAATCAAGCGCGATGAGAGATTTTTCTAACAGGGCGATTGCTGAGGCAGAGCGCTTAAGGCGAACTAAACCTGGCTTTCGTATCAAGGAGCACCGACAGGTGAGAGACAAGCAAGATATTGACTAGTCCACAGTTCGTGTTATTATATTTTGATGCCATTTGAGTTTTTGAGACGTTCTCTAGAACAGCACACTGATGCCGAGCGGTTGTCTGCATTACCAGATAGGGCAGAGAACCTCGCTATTAAAACTGCACTGCCTAATACGGTAATATACAACGCAGGCAAAAAACCTCACATTTACGAACGGCGTAAAAAATTTCCGACATATACATCTAAAAAGCCATCGCTTGAGATGTTGGTGTACGAGCTGTTAGGCATCCGCATTTATCGCCCGATCTGGGAGATGTATATGACACCCTTTTGGTGGTCAGGCGGTGATGATGTCAGAGACATATTTACCACCTCTACCGACCCCGAGAAGCACAAAAGATTTAGGCGGTTTATGATCTCACACGCAACCATTCACGTTTTGGGGTTTGTTGCGTTCCTCTTTATCTTTAATGCCACGACATTTGCACTTTTGATGAATGTCTTTGTAAACGTATATCCCCTCATGCTCCAGCGCTATAACTGGCTCCGCATGAAGCGTGCAGGTTTGATATAGTGTAGCTAAGGAGTATGATCAAGAACCTAGTGATCGCCGTGGTTGGGATCATCTTTGCCTCGCTTTTGTATATCGCGTTTGTCCCCGCGACATCCCCATTTGTTAACGGTCCTACTCCCATCGCATGCACCCAAGAGGCCAAGCTCTGTCCCGATGGGAGCGCGGTGGGACGCACGGGACCCAAGTGCGAGTTTGCAGAGTGCCCACCATCCTCAACGGTCACCTACAACTGTGCTGGGGGGCGGTCTCTCGTAGCGACATTTGGTGCGTCAATGGTAGGGCTTCAGCTACCAGACGGGCGAACATTTTTGCTTAGCGAAGAACAAACCGTAGAAGGTGAGCGTGCATTTTTCACCATTGATGGCGCCTTTAGTTTTTGGGCGCGAGACTACAGCGCATTCTTTCTTGAGGATGGTGTTGAGACGTTCTCAGCATGTGTTGTCGCTGATCTGACATACCCCTAACACTCGATGCTTGATTAAATAGTCAAAGTGTGTTAGAGTATTTTGATGCCAAAAGAGACTCGTCCTGCAATTTCAGGTGCTGAGGAGATAACGCGAAACGCGAGAACGATACGCGTTGTCGCGCTCCAACGCGCAATTCACGAGCAGGGCTTTTCAGGTCCCGACCTCGCTATCTCTGATGATTTTTTAAATGGCCTTATCAAAGGTATCGTGCTCCACCAGCGAGTGGCGTTTGATGACGTCAAGCGTAACCGCTACCACAATGCCGAGCACGCCGAGGAGGTGGTTATGCGCACGCGCGGCTTGGTGCGTAGGATAAAAGGTTTTGATGCCAATGATCAAAAGTTGATGCTCATTGCTGCGGCGCTTCACGATCTCGGCCATTCAGGTACAACGCTCAGACAAGCCTCTGACGGACTTTCAAATGAAGAGTACACTGCAGTGTTGGCCGACCAGATACTCGTTGCCCACAAATTTTCTGTGCGACAGCGCGTACAAATGTACGGGCTCATCATGGGCACCACGTTTGGTAATCCTTCAATCAAGCCAGAGACAAAAATGGAGAAGGTGTTGTCGATCGCAGACGTTGGCGGGTTTACCAAGCCATGGACCCAGTGGGTTGAAGAGAGTTCGTTCGTGCTTCACGAGACTCCAATCGCTGAGCGTCCCACTACTATAGAAGAGTGGCTCCAAGGACGATTAAAGTTTTTAGCATGGATAGAGTCGCGACTTAACGAGCTTCCAGAAGTCGCGAAGTATTGGCGCGCTCACCTTGAAGAGAAGAGAATAAAAGTAAATTACTTACTCAAGATACAGGCGGGCCCGAGCATGAAGTCTATCCGCACCTTTGTTGTCCCGCTTTTGAGAAAATAAGCATACTACTCCTGCTATAGTTAAAGGATGAAGCGTGCGTGGGCGTGGATATCTGCCCAAGGAGCTGTTGGTATTGTGGTCGTTGCTGTTATTGCAGCTGGTGCATTCTATATATATCAAAATGGTAACGGCACAGAAGAGCTACTTATTCTTCAACCATCATCATTTCTTCAAGAAGTTTCGATCTCAGGCAGGGTGATAGCAGAGAGCGAGGCAGACCTTGGCTTTGCCCAAGGCGGGAGAGTCGAGCGCGTTACTGTGTCGGTGGGAGAGAGCGTTGTGGCGGGAGACGTGCTTGCCGAGATTGAGAATGGCGAGATTGTCTCGCTTATCGATCAGCGTCTTGCGACACTTGAGGCCGAGGAGGCAAAGCTTAGCGCGCTCAAACAGGGCACCCGCCCCGAGGAGATAGCCATAGCAGAGGCAGATGATGCCTCGGCACAGGTACAGCTCGACCAAGCGCGCCGCGCGCTCGTTGATGCGATACAGGACGCTCAGGTGACCGCGTCAGACGCGGTGAGAGTAAACGCTGATCAAATGTTTTCAAACCCAACCTCGCTCTACCCTCAACTTACGTTTACAACATCAAACGCTCAAACGCGATCGTCAGTAGAGGCTGCACGCGCGACGCTAGAACCATTGCTCGTTGCGTGGAGCGCGCATGGCGGTGCGCTAACACTTCAAAGCGATATCAATGTCGCAGACAGTGAGGCGGTGAAAAACATGGGGACTATCTCGTCATTTTTATCGCTTTTAAATGGTGCGCTCTCTCAGAGCGTCCCTGGGTTGGTCTCTCAAACGACGCTCTCAGGCTATGCGGCAGATGTGGCGACTGCGCGTGCATCAGTCGGTACTGCGTCCACCGCACTCACGACCGCAGACACCGCATATAAAAGCGCATTGTCAGCAAAGATAGCGACAGAGAAGGCGCTTGCATTAAAGCGTGCCGGCACTATACAGGCAGACATTGATGCTCAAGAAGCTCGGGTCAAGGCTGCACGCGCATCAGTCTCTGACGCGCGTGCCCAACTTAAAAAGACTGTGATCACCGCGCCCATCTCAGGCACTGTTACCGTGGTCGACGTCAAAGTGGGCGAGGTAGCATCAGCCAATACGCCCGTCATTACCGTACTCAACACTTCCGGCCTTATAGTTGAGAGCTTTGTTCCAGAGATCAATGTCGCCCTTATAACGCCTAGCGACCCAGCAGTGATCTCGCTTGATGCGTACGGTACTGACGTCACTTTTTCTGCGACGGTGACGAGTATTGACCCAGCTGAAACGTTGAGAGACGGTGTCTCGACGTACCGCACTACCTTTACCTTCAATCAATTTGATGCACGGATAAAGGCAGGCATGACCGCGTCAATTGTGGTGATCACCGATAAACGCGACGATGTGCTCCAGATCCCACAAAAAGTTGTGGTGACGCGCGCGGGTCAAAAATATGTCTTGGTCAAAGCGGGAGATATATTTGAAGAGCGGCAGGTGACGGTCGGTGCCATCTCATCAAGTGGGACGATAGAGATAGTGAGCGGTCTTAACGCAGGAGATAGGGTGGTCGTGGTTCCCAAGAAGTAGCACATGCTGCCACTGAGTGTCCGCATCGGATTCTACCTCGCCATCAGGCAGCTTCGACGCGCATCGTTGTGGACCACGACACTCATTATCTTTGTCATGGTGCTCACATTTTTAAACTTGGTGGTGGTGTCAGGTATTTTGGTTGGTCTTCTGCAGGGTGCGGTTGACCAGCAGCGCGTGCAGTTTACCTCTGACGTTATTGTCTCGACCTTGCCGGACAAACGGTACATTGAGAACAGTCCCAACATCATCGCGCTTATACGCACACTGCCCGAGGTCGAGTCGGTGACCGCTCGATTTCGAGAGTCGGGCGTTGTCGAGGCAAACTATAAGACGAGAAAGGAGACTGACAAACCAAACACTGCGGGTGCACAACTTGTGGGCATTAACCCGTACGACGAGGACGCGGTAACCGGCATCGCGAGCCACATGATTGAAGGCGAGTTTCTTGAACCCAATGACTATGACCAGATAGTTCTCGGCCACTACCTATTAAAACAGTACCTTCCCATCGAGAGTCCCGCATTTACCACGCTCGAGAATGTCGGCGTCGGGTCAAAAATTCGCATACGTGTTGGCGAGGTGGTTCGAGAAGTCACGGTCAAGGGTATTATCAAAACCAAGGTTGACGATATCTCGCTCTCGGCGTACATGGTTGACTCGCAGTTTAAAAGCCTCGTAGGACGCAACGATGGTAACGTTGATGAGATAGCGATAAAGCTTCGGTCGGGTCAAGACGCGGTGCAGGTTAGAGACGAGATACTCCGCTTTGGAGCGGGCGAGTACGCCCGCGTACAGACCTATGAGGACGCCCAGCCGCAGTTTATTAAAGATATGATCGCGACTTTTGGTATGCTCGGCGCGGCGTTCTCGTCTATTGGGCTTGTGGTTGCATCCGTTACCATTTTTATTGTGATCTTTATTAATGCCATCACGAGGCGCAAGTATATCGGTATCTTAAAGGGGATAGGTATCCACGGCAGAGCCATCGAGTTTTCATACGTCTTTCAGTCTATCTTTTATGCGCTCATAGGTTCGGGTATCGGGCTTGGCCTCGTGTTTGGACTGTTGGTCCCCTACTTTGAGAGAAATCCAATCGACTTCCCATTTTCTGACGGGATACTGGTGGCGCCGTTTGATGAGACTATGTTTCGCATTGGGCTTCTCGTAGTCTCGACCTTGATCGCGGGCTACATCCCCGCGTGGATGATTATTCGCAAGAACACGCTCGACTCAATCCTCGGGAGAAACTAGTATGATCATCACAAAAAATTTAATGCGCAGCTTTACCTCGGGGAATGTGGTGACCGACGTGTTAAAGGGTATAGATTTTGTGGCACAAGATGGCGAGTTTATCGCTATTATGGGACGTTCGGGCGCGGGCAAGTCTACCTTTATGTACCAAATGTCACTTCTCGACTACCCATCATCGGGGCACATTGAGATAGATGGCATTGACGCGGACACTCTGTCAGAAGCTGAGCGCGTGAAGTTTAGATTGAATGAATTTGGGTATGTGTTTCAAGATTACGCGCTCTTGCCAGAGCTCACCGCGCTTGAAAATGTGGCACTTCCGCTACTTATGCAGGGCAAGGTGAGGCGTCGCGCTTATGCCGAGGCACTTGAGGCACTTGAGCGAGTTGAGATGCACGAAAGGCTTAACAATTTGCCTTCACAATTATCGGGTGGCGAACAACAGCGCGTGTCTATCGCGCGCTCGGTCGCACACAAGCCTAAGATACTCTTTGCTGACGAGCCAACGGCAAATCTCGATAACGAGTCCGCGGCGCGCGTCATTGAGACATTTGCAGAGTTTAATCACGAAGGACAGACAATTATTATGGTGACCCATGAGGAGGAGTATGCGCGCCGCGCTGACAGGCTTATCCGGCTCGACGATGGGCGTATTATTGAAGATGAGAAAATAGTACACAAGAAAAAGCACACATGACCCGCACATTTCTTATACTCCTTATACTTCTACCCGCCGTGGCACTTGGTGCCACTATGCAGAACGACTCTGAGTCTATCGATCTCCCGACTGACGCAGGTGTTCAGGTTGGCGGTGGTGGTGATGGTGGGGGCGGGGGAGATTCTGGGTCCGGTACTTTTTCAACTGGTAGTGGTGATGATGGCGGGGGAGGTGAAGGTGGCGCGA
>CAYHUS010000008.1:0-17947 GCA_964359715.1 uncultured Candidatus Saccharibacteria bacterium | reverse complement strand
CTCATTCTTTTTTGCCTTTGCCATTTTTGAGAAGGTAAAGGTCACCCACTTAGGCTTGGCATCATCGATGCGGCACTCTTTATAATCAAGCGCGCCAAGCTTGAGCCACATGCGTTTGCCCTCGTTGGCCATTTTTTTATACGCGGCTCTTTTTGCTCTTGGTACGGTAAGTACAAATCCGTCTACATATGCCATAGAATTTTCAATTACTGCTACTTACAAACTATAGCACTATACGTACTTCCACCCCTCGAGGAAAAAGATACCGACCGCAATCATGAAAATTGCGACAACTTGAAGGGCATTAATGGTAAGCGGCTTCTGAGGAAAAAAATAGAATATGACCAAAAGGAGTATGCTCTGTAGCCCCCCAAGCGCACTGAAGTAAGTGGCGAGTGGCGCAAGCGAAACCGCGACGTTCCCAGAATAGTAACCAGCCTGTCCAGAACCCTCGTTAAGAAGCGAGAAGCCTAGAAAGTTTTTGCCTTGATGTCTGACGCGAAAAAGAAAACCCCTTCGATATTTACGAACCGCAATAAACAGTGTGACTCCCACCGTCGCGATACCTACAAACTGCCAAAACGTGATGGCGACGGTTCCCGCTCCGGCATTTGATGCAAGCTTTATTAGAAAAAGTGTGATGGTCCAGCACAGTGAGACTGGAATCATAAGTAACAAGAGCGTAGTCGGTACTTGCCACTTAAGCGTTCCTGCGTCCAACAAATATGCACCAACAATGAGTATAAGCACGCCAGTAAGTGCGACGAGCGTGATACTACCCCCTGCAAGCAGTTCAATGATAAGTAGCCATATCGAGCTCATCTGAAAAAGCGGTATCACCTGATACACAGGATATATGTTTAGAAGATAGAAGTACCCCGCCCACAGCGCTACCATTGGCACACCTGAAAGTAATGCTAACAACAGTGGGAAAGAAGCTATAAATACTTTGTCAGCAAAAAACCATGCGACTAAAGCACCAAAAACAGTAAAAAGTGTTGAGACAATGATCAACCCCCCTGCCTTGGTATGAATATCTGCTGAGGACAGAACGGCGTTGTTTGCCGTCAGGTACTCGTCAATGTAGTTAACGATTGCAAGAAAAAACGCAAAGAGAAAGGTAAAAAAGAGCCACATCTACCCAGTATAGCCGAGCGGGGCTAGCGGATATTGCCGATGGCGTTTTTGATTGTGTCGTGCTTGGTCTTTAGCACATTTGAGAGCGTGGTAAGGACACGGTCTCTCACTGCGTCCTGATCATCGCCAGATGCAAAGATTGCCCACCACGGAAAGGTGACCGTTACTTTTTCAGACACATCGATATCAACTGTCGCAGTAGTCTCAATCGGGATAAAGCCAAAAAGTCTGACCTCTTGTCGTACGCGTGTCGTAATTTTCTCAAAGTTGAGCGAGATACTCTCTATTGCTTGATCTGAAGCGCGTGCGTTCTCAAGTATTACCTCTTGTGCTCGCTCAAGCCCTTTCATTCGTTCCGCCTTTTCCTCTTCAGTGTCATCGTCACTCCCTCCGCCAAGAAGCACACCAAAGTTTGTTGCATTCTCTTGGCTCACTGAGACGTCTATCTCATCTGGCTCAACGCCTTGGGTCGTAGCTTTTGTTCCCTCTTCTACCTTCCACTGCATCTCAACGTTCCCCTTCTTCTCTTCGCCAGACTGAGTACTCACCTCAAGCGATGACGAGGTGTTGGTACTTGCCCGCGCTGGGGTCGAAGTCGCAACAACTGTCGCCTCAACCTGAAGAGCGCCTGTCGCAGAGCTTGACTCACCCTCAACGCCTCCTAGCTCTAAATAATAAGCGGCCTGTGCCTCTGCCGCGCCAAATGCCATGACAAGCGCAAGCACAAAAAATAAGTTTTTCATACCACTACTATACATGCCTCTGCGACCTTGGCCACCCCTGTGCTATTCTGCTGGCATGAGAAAAGAGACCTCACTTTTAAATAAAAGACGAGCTCGTGATGTCGCATTGAACATATTGAAGAAAAAGCGAGAATCAAAGCGATGTATCTGTCCAAAAGAATGTGATTGTGAGAACCCAGAACCAAAGTCAGGCGTCGCACTAGTGAGTAACTGTTGCCCTATCCACAGCGACCCGCCACAAATCGAGATAGACTGCCCAGCAGAGAAGCACAAAAACGGTGCAGTAAATATGTCTCCCTCTCGGTCTTGGCGTTAACCGTTATACGCCTTCTCAAGATCAGAAATAATTATTTTTTTCATCTTGAGCATGGCGTCCATCGCGCGCTTGCCCGACTCTCCCTCATCATTCATCCAACGACCCATATCTGGCACTATCTGCCAGCTAAAGCCATATTTATCCTTACACCACCCGCACTGCTCTGATGCTGGGTCGTGAGAAAGCGCTGTCCAATACCTGTCTATCTCCTCTTGATTCTCGCACTCAACCAAAAGCGAAATAGCGCCAGTTGTCCCAAACTTGTGTACAGTGCCCCCGTCAAGCGCCATAAACGACTGACCCGCGAGCGTGTAGTCAGCGTGCGCGAGCATACCGGGCATGGCACCCATCATCTCTTTGTCATGTCGAAACACTCCATCGATCTTTGAGTTAGGGAAAATTGATGTGTAAAAATTGATAGCTTCTTCTGCCTTACCATTCATATCGCCATGAAACATTTTAGTCTCAGCAAAACGCTGCTTCACTGATGAATAATCGTTCGGTACATTAAGCTGCCACGACAAACCGAACTTGTCATTGATCCACGCGTACTTTTTACTCCACGGGTATTCTCCCAAAGCCATAAGGTCGGTCCCACCATCGCGGAGCTTTGCATGCACGGCATCTATCTCTGCCTCGTCTTTACACTGAACTGAAATAGATTGAGTCGGTGTGAGGGTAAAGTATGGGCCACCATCAAGACACATAAGCTGGTACCCATCGATCTCAAACACGCCGGTCAACACCTTGCCGCCCATACCAGATTGTGGCCCCACTTGATAGTCAGTCGGGTAGCGCTTAATGTTCGTAATCTTTGAGTTTGGAAACGCCGAGACATACAACTGCATCGCCTCATCGGCTTTACCTTCAAACCAGAGGAATGGAGTTATCTTTTGCATGCTACATCTGCATAATCTCCATCACTTCAACTCGCGCACCCTCCATGTCTTCGGGCGAGTCAACAAAAATCTTCGCCGCGGCATCGAGGCTCTCTGCCTGCACGATCATGTAGCCGCCGATTTCATTGCGCGTATCTGTGATTCCTTCCTTGGTCACACGCTTCGCAGCACCCACACCGCCTCCCACGTCTGCAAAATCTGCCTTGTGTGCGGCCATCCACGCCATCCATTTGTCCATCTCAGCCTTCTTTTCTTCAGATGATTTGGTAGCGTTCGCTGCTTTCATCTTGTCGTAGGCTTCAATAGGTGCCACGAACACCGCGAGGTATTTTTTCATACAGCTATCGTAGCACTGATACCTATAATGCCAAATATGGTGCGGGCTCTGTTAGATTCTCGACGCCGCTCTCAGTGAGAACGAGATCGTCCTCGATACGGACACCACCCAAGTTTGGGACATAAATACCAGGCTCATCGGTGACCACCATCCCCTCTTCAAACTTTTGCTCTGCATAGTTATAGGGGTCATGTGCCTCAAGCCCGAGCGAGTGGCCGAGCCCGTGTCCAAAGTACTCGCCATAGCCGCGAAGCGAGATATAGTCGCGCGCGACTTTGTCATACTCCTTCCACAACATGCCAATTTTTAACGCGTTTCGTGCTGACATGTTGGCGTCAAGCACTGTTTTATATATCTCAACCAACTTTTGGTCAGGGTCCTTACCCGCGACAAACAATGTGCGTGTGAGATCAGAGCAGTAGCCCCTCTCAAAAATGCCGCCAAAGTCGACGGTCACCGGCTCGCCCGCTTGAATGATGCGACCAGAAGTCTCGTGGTGGGGCGACGCAGAGTTGGGACCCGAGGCGACGATGGTACCAAAACTATTATCAACCGCTCCCTTCTCTCGAAGCGCCATATCGAACTCGATGGCCACTTGTCGCTCGGTCTTACCGGCCACAATGTGCGGCGCACGCTCGACCCACACGTCGCAGGTTTTGGCGCACGCGTCGCGAATAAGTGCTATCTCGTCTTTGTCTTTAAAATATCTGAGCGACTCTACTATATGTACGGTCGGCACCCACGTAACACCCTCGATCGTGCGCCATGCGTCTAACATCCATACTGACAGGCGGTGAGACTCAAACGCAACTTGAGAACCACTACCTATCTTGAGAGCCTCAAGCGCTGGTCGAACATAGTTTGTAAAATCAACAACACCACGATTTTTATTATCGGCTGTCGCGTGAGTAATCTGTGGCGAACTCACTTTTGCTCTCTCGGTGTATCTGCCATCAACCACAAGTACCGCGTTAGTCTGTGATACCGCCACAACGCCAGTCGAACCTGAGAAACCTGAGAGGTAGTCAACATTTTTGTTGCTGCCATCGGCCTTTGGGGTGTCCATGGTGGCGAGAACAATCGCGTCTAGGCCCTCAGCCTCAAGCTTGGCCTGTACCCTACTCACGCGCGCCGCATAGTCTATCGTCATAGGCAAAGTCTAGTTAGCGGAAAAATCCATATAACTGATTATATACCGGCAATGGGAGCACCTCTTTGCGTACACGTTGTATGAGCGTATAGGTCGCAGCATAAAACAGCCAGTGCAAGATAAATATGTACACTACAGGTAGGCCAAATAACACGATTGTCCCAAACGAAAGGCCAGCAAAAAATGATGCGACAGTAAATATGAGCGCGAACTTTAGTGGCAAGACTGTAGCAAGAAGCGAATGTGCAACAAAAAAATAAACAGAAAATGCAAAAAGTGACCATGTCACATCACCAATGTATGCATACATTAAAAGTGCAACAATCACTACGAGTGTATCCTGAAACAAAATATCAAATGTTTTAGCAAAAACGTAGCGCAACGACTCGTATCTAGTAGACCGTGATGCATGTAGTGCGCTCCCACTGAATGTGAAGTACCCGCGCCACGCAAGAAAACAGAGCACAAGATAAAGTACTACCACAGCAAACACACCCTCGGGTGGTGTCTGAAGCAAAAGTCTAAACGGCTCGTTTGAAAATAATGCGAGTGCGACAACTGTGCCCGCTAGAAAGTATATTGAAACAATAATTGGTCGTTGCCAATAGGCTATGCCTCTTCTAAAAAACATAACCTCAAAGGTCCCAAAAAGTAGAACAAAGTATGCGATCGCTCCAAGAATTGCAATGAGTGGACTCATAAATAAACAAATTCTAGCCAAGACGGGAGAACCATTTTTTCTCAAGCGCTTTGACGAGGTCAACTTTTTCAGATTCTGCAAATAGTAGGAGAAAGCCAAGAACGTCAGCGAACTCTTCTTCGAGCATCGCCTTGATCTCGTCTTTACTCTTACCCTTTTGTCGGCCGCGATCGGTAAACATAAGGTATGCCTGTATACACTCGCCCCACTCTTCGGTCACCTTGAACGAGTAGTAGTCGCGATCAACCACAACATCAGGAAACTCCTGCTTGTACTTGTCCATCACCTGCCTGACCTTTGTTGTAAGGTCTTGGATGTTTGAGGCGGGCATACCGATATGATATCAGGACTACTAGGTGTATAGTGTAGACAGGTATGGATACACGCACCTCAATTGGGGCCGCGGTCGTAGCAGTTGCAGTGATTGCGGGGGTCATTTTTGCCCTCCAGAGTTTTGATGCGGGAAAAGTGGCGTGCGACGCCATAGACGAGGCGAGAGCCGAGCTTCAGGCGCTCTATGACGCTGGGGTAGCGGCGAGTGTTCAGGTGTTCGCAGAAGAGCGATCTGCCGCAGAAGAGCGTTTGAGTGCGTGCCTGAGCGCCTCACCTGTCGACCCTTGTGCTGACGCACAAAAGACTCGTGACGCAGCAGTTAAGGGATTTAACGATATCACCTCTCCCTCAGACAGCGCGTCGTATGCCGAGTTTCAAAAATACTTTACAAAAAGAGACGACGCGTATGCGGACTATAAAAAAGCTAAAGATACACTAGACCAGTGCAAAGCGGCAAACCCGCCAAAGCCTGTCGTCTCGTACGAAGAATCAGATACCAAGGCGTGCTTTGACACATACGACGCGTCGATGGCGACTACACAGAGCACGTTTACGCGCGACACACAGGCGATGCGTGCGGCACTTACCGCAGGGCTTGCTGCTCTCGACGCGCGAGAAAAGGCGTGCAACCCGCCCAAAGGGAAAGACGCATTTACAGACCCCATACGTGATGGCGAGTCAGGTCAGGGGGATACTCCCACAAATCTTTTGAGCTGTAGACTCCTTGACCCAAATGCTGATGCCGAGCTAGCCGCACTTCGCCAAAGAGCAGCTGCTATCCCCGCTGAAATAGAGGCTCTAGAGCAGAGTATCGAAAACATTTTGAAGCGCGAGAACAAGCTCCGTGTCGACCTTGCAGACGTCGGCACCTATATACCACCAGAGAGCACAAAAACACAATTTGAGGGTGCGTTAAATGCGCTCCGCGCCGAGCGTAAAGTGAATATTGAGTCTTCGCTCGACTTTTATGAGAACCTGCGCGAGAGACGGGAGGGGGAAAAGACAACGCTTGAAAAAGAGCTTCGCGACGTTGAGGCCAAGATTAATGCCCGACTTGAGCAGATTAGAAAAGAAAATGAGGCACGCCAACGCGCCTTCCCTACAGCGCTCCACCTTGCAAAGCCCGACAAGTGCGACTACTACCACTGTCACGGTACGCTCTGCGGCATACCAGACCCAGCTCAAGATGGCTGTGGCCAAGGCGCGACAACCGAGGGCGATGTCGACTGCAAAAAGTTTTTTGACTCGTACCTACGGGAAGCGGGGGTGTATTAGGACATCTCCGCTTCACTATATTTTTATAGTCCCACTGAATATTTTTGTATAAATATCTTTCGCAAGTGTTATCTGGGTGAAAAAATCTTTGGTGAGATAAAATTCCTCTATGAGCTGACCTAGCTCAGTATCAGCCGCCTTAATTAAACCAATTTGCTGTTTTGGAGCTGGCCTCCATGCACCAGTGAGATCAAAGTACAGCTCCAGTAGTGTCCCCATCTTTTTGTGTAACAGCAGTGTTGCCGTAGAAGGGTCTGTAGTAGCAAGAGCTTCAACCGCTCTTAATGAGTCCTCGATGTCAAACTGCAAATGTGTAAGTGTCGCACTATCCGGTTTTTGTGGAAGCTGTGTTAGTAACTCCTTACCAAATTGCTCTAACCTCTGTCCTGTACCCTCACGATCAAATATAACCTTACCCACACTCCACAAACCTGCTGCGTCGTGCTTATTTTGTATCCAATACTCCTTTGCAGAACCCTCAGTTGTATAAGTGATTTCAAATGGTTGGTCCTCAAAAACTTCTACCGTGCGACTGTAACCCTCATTCAGAATAACTATAAGGTCAATGTCACTATCGGACCTACTGTTCCCTCGTGCAAATGAGCCGAATACAATGACAGCGAGGACATTGCTATTCTCGCTGAGCTTTTCCACAAATCTGTCGAGGATCTCTGCTTTATTCACCATACCATCGTATCAAACATTCACTCCCATTTTTCTCGTGGCTTTGAACAGTCTACAAGGCTCACTTCTTAGATATCAAAACAAGTTTCTCTTCTCTTCGCCACTTCTTTAGTTCTGATTCTCGGTGACGCGCTTCCTTCAGGGTAGCAAATTGCTCGCTATGCCTCAGAATGACAGGGCGGCGAATTTTGGTGTAGTGTGCGCCTGACTTAGACTTGTTGTGCTGAACAAGGCGGCGTTCAAGATCGTTGGTGCATCCGACATACAGAGACTTATCTGCGCACTCTAGAATGTAAACAAAGTACATGGTGTTCCCTAGCTACGCTCGGGATGATTGAAATTCTAAAGAGTGTGACTTATCTGCGCGCTCTAGAATGTAGACAAAGTACATGGTGTTCCCTAGCTACGCTCGGGATGATTGAAATTCTAAAGCGGGGTACCGCTAAGAATTTCTAATCAGCTGGGGGACAGGGACTCGAACCCCGATAAACGCCTCCAAAGGGCGCTGTCCTACCATTAGACGATCCCCCAATACGAGGATGCAGGAGCATCCTCGTAGCGGTACTTTAGCATTTTATGCTCCTTTTTTCAGTACTCCTTTCCTATGATGCACGCCTCGCCACCAATCGCCACTGTCACTCGCGGGAAGATAATGCATTCTCCCTCACCTGCCATATGAGTGATGTCGCCATCTGTCGCGAATATCTCACCATCTGCCAAGCGTTCAAAATCTTTATACTCGCGAGAAAATTTGAATGAATCTGTCATTTTTTTAATCATCCGCTCTGCCTTCACACGCCGCTGTGCGACAGCGCTAAACGGCTCGACCTCGTCGATATTTCCAAAGTGCTGGAGAAATTGAAGCGCAGTCTTAACTGCGAGTGGGAAAAAATAATCTGCCCTGTTTGTGGTGCCGCACTCTGCTGTGAGCCCCACCTTGCCATTATTTGACATATAGCTATCGCTCCCCGACCCCATGGCGCTAAAACCAGTGGCGACCAAGGGAAAATCGAGTTTGGCAGCGAGTTCAAGCCCGTTGTCCTCTGTAATTAAAAATTGATCACCCATCTCGGAGTTGTATGAGTGAATATCAAGAAGCGCGTCACAGGTGTCCAATAGATCCATCAGCTCTTTGGCGCGTTGATACTCATAGGTGTCGCCGCTTAGACTCCGATCAAATAAGCGATTCAGGTTGGCATTGATAAGCCGCACCCCTTTATCAATCGCGGGAGGGTTGGCGTACACCAAGTACACAGTGCCCCGCAGAGGTTGTAACGATGAGACAAGGTGGTACACGGCTCGCGCTCCCACTGTCTCATTGCCATGCATCCCACCAAAAATCGCCACCGTCTTCCCCGCCTCGACCCCTTTAAGCACCGTGATACCGTCAGTCGCCATAACGCGCAGTATACCCGAGTCGCATCAGTGCTGCACCAACCACTCATTTGCGCTATGCTGAGCTAAGATGAGTGACTAACACCCAGCAATGTGAAGACAAGATTAGTAAATTACATAAGTAAATTTTCAAACCTACTCGAAGCAAAAAGAGAATTGATAACTACGCTTGCGACAGTGGCGGTGGCAATCACAGCTTGTATAGGCATCTATCAGAATAGTAGTATTCTTCTCCAACAACAGAGGGAGGAGTTAACTCGCCTCAGGGCGTACATATCATTCCCAGTTGCAATTATTGAACCGAGCGGAATGCAATCACACCCACACAGACTCCGTTTTGAGGTAAAAAATGATGGACTGACACCTGCAAATAACCTGACTATGAAACTGTACTATAAGGATCAAAACCAGACACTAGAATTTCAAGTAGTTGATGCTGAATATTCTCACATCATGCTATCGCCCTCAGGACAAGTAACTCTCGCTCGCAGCGCGACTGATTCAATTCTTGAGACACTTAGAAATTCGACAAGCAGTAAAATTGTTGCCGAGGTTGTCTATAGCGATTACAAAAATAATTCATATGTTTTTGAGACCGACTTCCTTGTTAAACACGTCAATGGCAAGGACTTTCTTCACATTCAGGACCAGTTCGAATCCGATGATTAACAACTGAGAGGGTGTTGCAACTTAACCTCAATGATGAATACAACTGAGGAAACCCATGCAATCGGTAAGAACCTCCACAATGTGGGCTGGTATTTTGTCCACACTCTTTGGATTCAAAGTCAAATGATTGACCTTGTGATACTTAAACAACACCCTCGAATAGTCTCAAAGTTCCTGAGCAAAATTTCCACCCTACCTCCAACATTTGTTCAATGTAGAGACGTGTACTGGCAAAAGGATTTTAAATTCATAAAAAAAATATTTGAGGGAGAATTTAATACTGTATGGAGTAAAAATGCAAAAGCTGACTTAGCAACGGCATACAATCTTCGAAACATTATTGCACATGCGCAAGTCTCTCTTACCAGACCGTATCTGCTACACCGACCAGATAGTCTGAAACGACTTCATGAAATTCAGAGCACATTAGAGATCAGAAAACGAGCTGGGTATCGTAGACCCTTGATTCTTAAAGTGAACTTTTCTGATGACGCAATTTATCACCGAAACTTTTCGGCGATCGAAAGATTGGATCGAATACATCTTAAAAATATTGCGGACTCCATTGGAATTCCACATTCAAGGGTTCGGTGATGAAACTGGGGCTACAAAGTTTGAGTGGAAAGCTCCATAATCGCGAGCTCCAGTGGCAACTGCGGGACTGGGGAGCGGTTAGTCTCAATGTTTGCAATCAACAGTTTACGCAGCGTCTCTGAATTAATCTTGCTTTTTGCATCTTGTGAAAGTTCGCGTAAAAATTTTTGATCTGTATCAGTAAGGTCGACGATCATTGACTCACCAACTGTCGGCGCGTAGCGGAGCATAAGGAGCATGCGTACGCGATCGATAAGTATCATAAGAAGTACCGCGATATCTGAGTTTGCGCCGACCGCTGCTCCTACTGCTTCTAGGGCCTTCGCGCTGTTACCAGCGCTAAGGCCTTCAATAATCGAGGCGATTATTTAAGCCCGCGGCGCGCCAGTTATCGCCACCACGTCTTCAACGCTTACCTTTTTATCAGACGAGGCAGAGAGTATCTTTTGAAGTATCGACTGCGAGTCGCGAAATGATCCGTCAGCCAAAAGCGCAATAAGTTCTGCTGATGCTTTTTCAAGCGTAAAACCCTCAGCCTTTGCTATCGCCGCCACCGTCTCAGCGATCGCCTTTTGTGTCGGCTTTTTAAAAGTGAAAATCTGACATCGAGATTGAATAGTGTCTGGCACCTTATCAAGGTCAGTAGTCGCTAGTATAAACGTTACGTGTGACGGCGGCTCTTCAAGGAGTTTGAGGAATGCATTAAAGGCGCCCTTTGAGAGCATGTGCACCTCATCAACTATGTACACCTTCCGCTCAGACTCAAATGGCATAACCGCAGCCTCTTCGCGAAGCGCTCTAATATTGTCGACTCCGGTATAAGTCGCCGCGTCTATCTCATGTATGTCAGAGTCATGCGCCTTTAATTCGCGTGCAAAGATACGTGCTACTGAGGTCTTGCCCGTACCGCGAGATCCATAAAAGAGGTATGCATGCGCGACATTACCCTCTTTCAAAGCGCCCTGAAGAGCCTTGACCACATGGCCTTGTCCCACCACTTCAGAAAAGGAGGAAGGTCTATATTTCCTGTACAACGCTAACTCTGCCACAGATGAAGTATAGCAAAGTCACTCTTTGCACGTAGCGGGCGTGCACGGCACCATAGGAGATAATTTTTTGTGCATAATGGCACATACTCCACAGACAAACCGTCCGTCGTCAGTAAAAAATGGTTGCGGGTGCTCGCACTCCTCTGGACAGTGCGCGTGCGTGACGCCAAATCGCTTTTCCCACATCCCGCGCTGCTCCATAAATGTGAGCTCTTTTCTCGGCTTTGTCACTTTAACGACTGGCCAGCCACCATCTAAATTGACTGGGGTCGGAGTGTCGTACATTTTCTCCTGCACCAACACCCGACGATCTTTGTGAACCTCGACAATAATCCCATCGACGTCGTAGGCATCCCGTGATGAGGTTGGGCCGCGCACTCTGAGTCGCTTACCTGCAATAAGTGTTTCGCGTCTCATGTTGTTTTAAATTTATTTAGACAAAAAAATATCCCTCGGAGGAGGGAAATACTGCCATGTGCAAGTAACTTCTGATAACAGAGGTACTGCATATCAGTGCTACTCTACCACCTCTCTGTGTGTGTCTATCCAGTTATCCACTATTGCTTTAATCTCAGCAGCATTTTCAGCGTTCATAAGCTCAGAGCGAAGCTCAGCCGCGCCACTAAAGCCATGGGCATACGCCTTATAGTGCTTCTTCATAATGGCAAACGATTTGTGTGGCAGTAACTCCTCATAAAGAGTTGTGTGCTCGACCATGACCCGCAGTCTCTCGCTAAGAGGCGGTCGAGAAGGTGCGAAAAGAAACGGATTACCAAATATCGCGCGTCCAAGCATGGCGCCGTCCGCGCCTGAAGTTGAAACTTTTTCAAGCGCATCAGTTACATCTTTTAAATCTCCGTTTCCTAAAATCAAAGTGTTTGATTTCATCTCGTCTCTAATCTCTACTGCACGCTTGACCCTCTCCCACCGAGCGGGGACGAGCGACATCTCTTTTCGTGTTCGTGCGTGAATAGTTACAGCCGCTGGTTCTGCCTCCAATAACTTTGGCAGCCACACATCGAGTTCGTCCTTGTTATATCCAAGCCGCGTCTTTATACTCACAGGTAGTCCTTGTGCTCCACGCTGTGCTGCTTTAATTACCTCTTGCGCTACTGTTGGATTTTTTATGTGTGCAGCACCAGCACCCTGCTTTTCGATACTTTTATCAGGACATCCCATATTAATATCCACTCCATCAAATCCCATCTCGCGTGCAAGTGCCGCCGCCTTCTCCATATTCTCGGGTCGTGCGCTAAAAAACTGGGCGACAATAGGATGCTCGACATCAGAGTACATAAGATCTGCCAACAGCTTTTTTCTGCCCTCTTCGGGAGCGAGTGCCAAACCATCTGCTGATACAAACTCGGTCCAAAACACAAAGGGCACGCCGCCCTCAACCTTTGAGTACTTGGCTATGATGCGGCGAAACGCCGCGTCAGTGACATCCGCCATCGGCGCAAGCACCATCATTGGCTTTGAAAAAGTATCCCAAAAACTCATGCTGGTATGGTACACTGGCCGCCATGGAACAGAAAATCGTGATAGGCGTCGTGGGACTACTTATTATTGGTGCTGTCGGTATTTTTTTCTTCGCTCCTCAAAGCGCGGTGAACGGGACCGACATCCCCGCTGGCAAGTACACCGCATTTGCCCAGTGCATCGCTGACACAGATACAACATTTTATGGAGCGTTTTGGTGCCCTCACTGCAACGCACAAAAAGCTCTGTTTGGAGATGCCAAAGACCTTCTCCCCTACGTCGAATGTTCTACGCTTGATGGCAAGGGCCAGCTCCCTGTATGTAAAGACGCTGGTGTTTCGGGATACCCGACGTGGGAGTTTCCTGACAAGACACGAATGACTGGCGAAGTACAGCTCAATGTACTTGCAGAGAAGACAGGCTGCGTCCTCCCTCAATAGCCATGGACATAGACACCGCTAACACAGTGGTCGGCATCGGTACCGCGCTTTTAAACCTTGCGACACTTGCACTTCTTGTTTTGTATCTTGCGCCGTCCATGATGCCGTCGTGGCTACGGTCACTTATTGCACGAGTCGGGCTATGGGGGATGTTTGTATTGACGTTTGTTGCGTCAGCGATCACGCTCTACTACTCAGAGGTGCTCGGCGCTGCGCCGTGCGGGCTGTGTTGGCTCCAGCGGGTCTTTCTCTATCCTCAAGTTGTTATCTTTGGAATAGCCGCGTGGAAAAAAGATATGTCTGCGTGGGTATACGCCGCCGCACTCTCAATTCTTGGCGCGATTGTTGCCCTCTACCAGCACTATCTCCAGATGGGCGGGTATGACGCCTTCCCATGCCCCGCGACTGGTTCAGCCGCAGACTGCACCGCCCGCACCATGTTTGAGCTAGGCTACATCACCTACCCATTTATGGCCTTCTCGCTCTTTGTGTTCATCCTGCTTTTCCTCCTCATTGCAAGGCGAGTGAATAGTGGTACCGTGTAGGTATTACCATAGCTCTAGCTTATGCGAACACTTATTGGCATCGCTCTATTAGTAGCAGTCGGAATCTCGCTAGCCCCTTACGCGAACGCAGATCACTCGTGGGGCACCTATCACTGGGCACGCACCTCAAACCCCTTTACCCTCAAGGTAGTTGATAGCGTCACGGCTTCGTGGGACGCACACCTTGATACTGCGATCACAGACTGGGCCGCATCTTCAGTTTTGAATCTCACAAAAGAATCTGGCTCTACTGGCTCGACCGACCGTAAGCGATGCACTCCACTTGCTGGAAAAATACGAGTGTGCAATCAGACCTATGGAAAAAATGGCTGGCTTGGCATCGCCTCAATCTGGGCACAAGGCGATCATATAACGCAGGGCACCACAAAGCTTAATGACACGTACTTCAATACAGCTTCCTACAACACCCCCGCATGGAGAAGGTTGGTGATGTGCCAAGAGATCGGTCATGACTTTGGCCTAGATCACCAAGACGAGGCCTTTGGTGCACCTAACCTTGGCACGTGCATGGACTACACTAGTGACCCAGATGGCGGCGGTGCGTATGGACCAGATAACGAACATCCAAACGCTCACGACTATGCACAGCTTGAGAGCATGTACGCACATCTCGACGCTCTCACCACGATTGCTGCCTCGAAAGCGTCATCAGCACAAGAAGAAATCACTGACGACCCACGCTCGTGGGGACGAGAAGTTCGTGCTTCACGCTATGGTAGAGCATCAGTCTACGAACGAGAACTGAAGGACGGCACCACTGTATTGACTCACGTGTTTTGGGTTGAGGATGGGAAAAACCGTAGGGACCAACACTAATAGTTAGTTAGCTGTCCAACGGGCATAAATACCCGCGGGAAGAAGTCGTGTAGACTCTTTCTCCTGAATGGTGAGCTCGCCTCCCTCGACAGATCCGCCGTGGGTTTTGAGAAGCGGTTCAAGTAAGTGTTCGAACGCGTAGTGCGAGTACCCAGAAGCGTACCCGTTCATCAGCACAAATGTAGGTGTGTCTGATACTAGTTCCCTGCACTTCTGCATAAGTGGTACCAAATCTTCTTCGATCTTCCATAGCTCGTCCTTTGGGCCGTGTCCAAATGCAGGCGGGTCCAAAATAATACCGTCGTAGCGCGTACCGCGTTTTATTTCGCGATGTACAAATTTCATCACGTCGTCAACGATCCACCGAACTGGTGCGTCGGTAAGACCCGATAGTTCCGCATTTTTACGCGCCCACTCGACTGCTGTTTTTGACGCATCAACATGTGTGACCGACGCACCAACAGAAGCCACAGCAAGTGTTGCGCCGCCGGTGTATGCAAACAAGTTTAAGACATTCTTAGCTTTCTGCTTCGCGACCCACTCCCAATTTTCAATCTGCTCGGGGAAAAGCCCAACATGCTTAAACGAAGTAGGACGGATAAGAAACGTGAATCCCCCATACGGTATCTCCCACCCTTCTGGCAGCTCTTTGTTAAAGTGCCACGTGCCCTTTTCTCCCTTTCTCTCAAACCACGCGTCACAGGTGTCCCAAAGAATAGATGATTGTCTCGGCTCCCACAGCGCCTGCGGGTCAGGACGGCGTAGTACATACGGACCAAACCGCTCAAGCTTCTCAAGGTTGCCCGAATCTAAGAGTTCATACTCGCTCATAGGGCTATGGTATCAGAGTGACTCAATGTGCACTATGATGATGTGATGAAGTTATGGACCGCCCTTTGTACACTTTTAGTAGCGCTGCTTGTACTTACTGTACCTGCACGCACCACATATATTCCTCCACCACCAGCATCAGTACCAGAAAAGAAAGCTGAACCTGTAGTAGAGGTAAAACTGCCAGCCGCAAACCCAACACCTGCTGTAGTGCGTCCTTCATACAAGTGGGCGACCACCACCGTCTTCTGGGTTGGTGAGGACGCAACGAGTGACAACGGATTTATTGCAAACCATGCAAGCTATTTTGACCCACGCTGGGTCGAACACTTTGGAGGCACCGACACTCCAAAATGCCGCGCTCAATATCATCCGTGCGAGTTCACACCACTTGAAAATCCTTTTTATATCGCACTTCCCTACGGCGTCCGAGACGAACCGCTGAAGAATCGTTGGCTTGAAATCGTACATGACGATGTTACGTGCTACGGCCAGTGGCAAGACGTAGGGCCTTTTGAGACAGGCGATTGGGAGTACGTCTTTGGCACCAGCTCACAGCCCACCAACACAGTTGGGACCCATGCGGGTCTTGACGTTTCCCCCGCACTTCGAGACTGCCTTGGCATTGTTGGTGTTGATTATGTTGAGTGGAGATTTGTTGAAGAATCTGATGTACCCAACGGTCCGTGGAAGGATATTGTCACGACCCGAGAGTCGGCGTACTGAGCGGGCGAAGGCCTTGGATAAACATCCGCTGCGCATCACCACGGCGAGCAACGCTCTGCCACAACACTGCCCTTCCTTCTAATAGCCTGAGCATACAACGCGCAAAGGTCAGGTACATGAGTGGCCTATACACGATGCGCATTAGTAAAACGTGTATGAGCGCGTACCGACGATCTTTTTCTGGGAGGGCAGCCAAGATACCCAAGAAAAGATCGAGTACCGTAAAGATGAGGATGGGAAGCGCGATGGTAGAAAATGAACCAGTGACTATCGCATACACAATGACTGCATCTGCAACTGGGTAAAATGCTGGAAGAAAAAGGTCAAAGAGCGTGGTGTTTACTAATGCGACTCGAAGTCCCACTGATGTTTTTGGTTTAATAAGTGCGCGTCGGTATTTAAACAAACATTGAAAGGTACCAAACATCCAACGAAAACGCTGCTGCAAAAAACCGTGCACCGTTCTCGGAACCTCGGTATACGCTACAGCGTGCCGCGCATACACCACCCTTCTCCCGCGTGCCAATAGTGCGAGCGTAATGTCTTGATCCTCAACCATAGTGTCGGTACTAAACCCACCAACGGCAATAACGTCACGTTTTCTAAACGCACCAACTGCCCCTGGGATAACGCTAATACCATTAATTGCAGAGAACGCACGCTTAATAACATTTTGACCAATTAGATACTCCATAGACTGCATTCGCTCCATGATGTTTGTGGCTGTACAGGGGTACACCTTGCCTGAAACTGCACCGACACGCGGGTCTGCAAAAGGTCCAACTAGGTGTTCAAGTGTAGTGTGGGTAAAAACTGTATCTCCGTCCATACACACCACCACAATGCCGCGCGCGCGGGACACGCCAATGTTGAGTGCGCTTGCTTTGCCGCCGTTTGGTGTATGAATGACTCGAATTTTTAGGTTCTTATGATCCTGTGCAACACGTGTTGCAATCTCAAATGTCTTGTCAGTAGAGCCATCGTCAACAACGATAATTTCCTTTCGCACGGATGTATTATGGATAACACTCAACAGCGTCGCCTCAATGTTTTCCATCTCGTTATATGCAGGGATAATAACCGACACCAATCCCGTGTATCGTTCGCGCTTGTATTCAGTGCGCAGTACGTCATACACAAAAAAGTATAAGAGCGCGATGATGCGAACCACAAAAAGCGCGATAGCTAAAAAAGATACTAATAACACCACATGGATACCAACGATCCTCATCCACACAATGAGCACGTCTGAAACTGTGTACGCAGTTAGAGCTGTGGCAAGCGTAGATTGTGGCCGCACCGGTGACGGTACAAGCGTCGAGAGTGGGACAATCTCATACCCACCCTCACGAAGCTCTTCAATCAATCGTGGGAGTTCTTCTGCGGTCTCGGCATTATCGTGAAGTAGTATGACGCTCCCCGAGACACTCTCCGTAACTAAATAATCACTCATCTCTTCTGAAATGAGGGTTGCCCAGTCATATGAGTCACGATCAACCCCAAGCGGCATATAGCCAAGGTCAAGTACAGTACGAATTGCAGGCCTCAGCGGCGCATCTGGGTTTGGAAGCACTGACCCTCCCATATCAAGTAAAAATGGTGCTCGATAATACTCTGTCTCGACACCCATGACCGCCCAAATAACACGCTCAGTGTTCAAGATTTCTCCGCGCATGCGCTCTGGTGTGATGTGCACCTCCTCTGCATGCGTAAAGCTGTGATTACCAACGGCATACCCTCTAGAGACGATGCTACGAGCCACCAGAGGGTGTTCGAGTACCTGTTCACCAATAACAAAAAAAGTGGCT
>CAYHUS010000007.1:0-20021 GCA_964359715.1 uncultured Candidatus Saccharibacteria bacterium | reverse complement strand
GGCCGCCGTATCAAAGTTACGCGCAGACTGAGTATGATTCGATTTATTTGATAGCAGATGCTATACGTGCGGTAGGCTATGACGGCACGAAGATATCAGCTTGGCTCCGCACAGTTAAAGACTGGGATGGAGCGACTGGCAAAGTCACCATTCTCGCAAACGGTGAGCCAGCAGCAGGACATCGTGCAGAGATGGTTGTTGGAGGAAAGGTTGTACCGTACGTTAAGTAGGTTACAGCGCTAACAAACCGCCCCGAGGTAAACCGAGGGGCGGTTTCTGTTACACTACCTGTGTGTTCGACATTGTCCCGCAGCTTGTAGCAAACTCGGTCATCGCGGGGTCTATCTACGCTCTCGTCGCGATGAGCTTCTCCTTGATCTACGGCACCACCAAATTTTTTAACTTGGCGCACGGCGTTATAGCGGCGATTGGCGGCTATGCAGTCTACTATTTTGGCCGGAAGTTGGGCCTTGATCTGTATGTCGCGGTTGCTATCGGAGTTATCTTAGCAGCGCTTGTCGGGTGGGCGCTTGAGCGATTTCTCTTCTTGCCGCTCAGAACTCGCAAGGCTTCGAGCATGGTGCTACTCGTCGCGTCCCTCGGCGCATTTACCGCCATTCAAGCGGTGATTGCTATTTTATTTACGTCTCAGTTTCAGACGCTCTCAGCGCTCATACCAAACGCTGGCGTCGTACACATAGGAGCCGCGGTAATGACGCACGTTCAGATTGTTATTCTTGCACTATCCATCATTACGCTTATCGGTCTATGGCTTGTGCTCTCATACACTACGTTTGGGCGCGCGGTGCGCGCGATATCAGATGACGAAGAGGTGGCAAAGATTGTCGGCATTAATACCAACAAAATAGTCGGGAGGGTTTTTATAATCGGCTCTGCCATCGCTGGTGCTGCTGGCGTTCTTGTTGGTTTTGATACTGGGCTCGAACCAACCATGGGACTCGCGCTTCTTTTGAAGGGCGTGATTGCTGCCATCGTGGGTGGGATTGGCTCGGTCCAAGGTGCGTTTATTGGTGCGTTTCTCCTTGGTTTTGCAGAAAACTTTGGCATCTGGCACATCTCGGGTGAGTGGAAGGACGCCATCGCCTTTATCATTCTCATCCTCTTCCTCCTCTTCCGCCCGCAAGGCATCCTCGGTAGGAAATAATTACACGGGCCGGGCTTTGTTCCAGAGCATGTAGAAGAACTTTTTGTAGTCCTCGTACACCGCCTTCGACTTCACGGTATAGGTGAGTGGTGGGTTGCCAAAGGTGTACAGCGTTACAGAGTCTAGACGAATGACGGTCTGTACAATAGTTTCGGGTAGATCGTCGAGCACGCGGACCTCAAAGTCGCGCATCACACGGATCGGGAGCTCGAGGTGGGGGAGCTCGGCAGGCGCGGCGACGTACAACGTCTTCAGCTTATGCTCCTTGGCAACCGATGATATCGGCTCGTACTCGTCGCCGAAGAACTGGGTAAAAGCTTTTGACCCGCCACCTATGATGTACTGCGTCGCACCCATAGGGAGCTGGTGCACAAAGTCTGTCTCGCCATCGAGTATTTGCTGCCGGCCACGAAACACTTCGGACTCTTGGTCGGCACCAACGTTCGATACTGCCTCAAGCGCTCGCGCTGCACGCTCGGCCTCCTCGAACCTCTTTCGTGCGAGCTGTGCCATATAGCGCGGGGGGAGTGCTTGGTACTTGGGTCTCGCTCCGACTACTACTCGCTCGACTAGGTTATTCTCGACCAACTTTTGCAATGCAGTATGTGCGTACTGCCGGTGCATCTTGAGTGCTGCCGCCACCTTGGACGCACCAAGTGGTGCGCCACGTTTGAGTAGGTATTCGTATACCAAGCCCTCGTTTTCACTCATCCCCAGCGAGGACAATATATTTGTCATATCTATATATGACAATATCAGGATTATTCATATATATCAAGCCTATAACGGTAACATTTCTGTCATAACAATAATTGACATTGTGTGGGAAGTAGGTAGAATTGTGGCTATGAACAACTACATTTTGGGCCTAGTGGGAGTCGTGCTCCTAGCGCTCGTTGGATTCGGGCTCTTCAGCACCGGTACTGAAAATTCTGAGCGCATACGTCTTGGGGCGATAATCTCCGAAACTGGAGTCGCTGCCTCCTTTGGTGAGATGTCGAGGAAGGGTATCGAGCTTGCAGTAGATGAGATCAATGACGCAGGTGGTATGGATGGTCGCATGGTGGAGGTTGTATTCGAGGATGACGCAACCGATCCTACCAAGGCACTCAGTGCGTACCGAAAGCTAACAAGTGTTGACGGGGTAAGCGCGATCATAGGCAGCAACTTTGATTTCGTAACGCAGCCGCTCTTTGCTGCAGCCAAGGATGGCAGCGTCGTTGTTGTTACTCCATCGAGCCCGTACTACGCCGAGTACTTTGGTGAGAACAAGAACGCGTTCTTTATGATGACCAACTTACCAAAGATCGTAGGTACCTTTGATGCGTACCTGAGGACGGAGGAGTACTCGAAGATCGGTATACTCCGCTACCCATCGGTGTTCGGCGAGGTGTTTGCAGAAGAGCTTGATGCGTCCGTCGACGAGACGTATGCCGAGATAGGCAACAACGACTTCCGCACGCAGATACTCAAGTTGAAGAGCGCCGGAGTCGACCTTGTGTTCCTCGACATGGTTGCTAACGACCCTGAGCTGTTCCTCAAGCAGTCACGCGAGCTCGGGTACAGTCCGAAGATCATCACGCACGTTGGTATAAAGCAGGCAGTGGGCGCAACAGCAGACGTCAGCCAGTTCGAGGGTATCGTCGTTCTGGATTGGAACGTGAGCCCAGATGCGTTCGTTAAAAAGTTTACTGATGCGTACGGTGTCGCGCCCGACAACTCGGCCAATCGCGCATACGACGCGGTGTACGTACTCGCAGAGACAGTAGCCGCTGGTGGTGACGTGGCGAAGTATATGGAGGAACATACATTCACTACACCGAACGGTACCGTCGACTTTGATAACACGCACGCCGCGAGCGCAATGCCGGTAGTCCTCGAGCGTATAGAGGGCGGAAAGTTGGTGCAGGTATACTAGTGGGGTGGAGTATCTCGTACATCTCGGCGTACTGTTCTCGATCTTTGCTGTCCTTGCACTCTCGCTGCAGCTGGTGGTGGGGTATACGGGCTTACTGTCTGTTACGCATGCGGCCTTCTATGGGATTGGCGCGTACACCGCGGCGCTCCTGATCACCGCGCACGGAGTGAATTTCTTCGTTGCTATTGTTGCTGCCGTACTGCTAACTGCCTTCTGCTCACTTCTTATAGGCCTGGTGCTTTCGAAGTTTAGAGGCGACTACTACGCCCTTGGCTCACTCGGCTTCAACGTCATAGTTTTCAGCATCTTTCTCAACTGGCAGTCGCTGACCCGTGGCCCCTTGGGTATCCCCGGCATAGACCGGCCCGACATTTTTGGTTTTCAGTTTTCTGAGAATATTTTGTTTCTTGTGCTTGCGCTCGTATTTCTTGGGCTATGCTACTGGCTCTCAAAGTGGGTGACAGACTCGTCATTCGGTAGGGTGTTAAAGGCGATACGTGAAGACGAGGAGGCGGTCTCGGTCTTTGGTTATCGCACACTTTTCTTCAAGCTTGCAATCTTTGTCTTTTCTGCAGGCATGGCCGCGATTGCGGGCGCTTTGTACGCCACATACATTACCTTTATCGACCCATCGTCGTTCACGATTAACGAATCGATATTCATTCTCGCAATAATTATTCTCGGGGGCTTGGGCTCCTTGCGTGGCGCTGTCATAGGCGCACTGGTCCTTATCCTTTTGCCCGAGGCACTGCGTTTTGTCGGCTTTCCCTCAGAGATTGCTGCCCAGATGCGCCAAGTTATTTACGGTCTTATCTTAGTAGGCCTCATGCTCTACCGCCCACAGGGGTTGGTGGGGGAATATAAACTATGAATCTTGCTCTCGAGACAAAAAAGCTCGTTAAGACCTTTGGTGGGGTGCACGCGGTTGACCACCTGTCGATACAAATTAAGAAGGGAGACATCACGGGTATTATCGGGCCAAACGGAAGCGGCAAGACGACACTGACCAATGTCCTAACTGGCGTGCACCACATAGATGGCGGGTCGGTGCTAATAGGGGGAGAGGTTGAGAAGGAGAAGATACGGGCCCATGACGTGTATGAGCTCGGGATTACGCGCACGTTCCAGAACGTTCGTCTCTTTGAGCAGATGCCAGTTATCGACAACGTGCTCGTCGCGCTCACTAAACGTTCGGTTTTCGGTTCGCTGTTTCAGAGACATACCAAGTTTCATGAGGAGCGCGCAAAAGAAGTGCTCGAACGTGTCGGGCTTTGGGACAAGCGCAGCGCACTCGCCAAAGAGTTGTCCTATGGGCAGCGAAAGTTGTTAGAGATCGCCCGCGCACTCGCGACCGACGCAGACATTATTTTATTCGACGAGCCGTTTGCAGGCCTCTTCCCCGAGATGGTTAAAACCGTTTCAGGAATTTTGAAAGAGCTGCGTGCTGGAGACAAGACAGTGATACTTATCGAACACGATATGGCACTCATACGCGAGCTCTGCGACCATGTAATCGTTATGGAGGCCGGCAAGCTCCTCGCCGAAGGCAACCCCGATGAGGTGCTCTCAAACCAAACAGTTATCGAAGCCTATCTTGGTGTATGAAAGATCCAGAAACACTACTAGAACTTGAGGGGGTGAGCGTTCAGTACGGGGGTGTGCATGCGCTTACCAGCGTAGATATCAAACTCGACGAGGGGGAGATAGTGGCACTCATGGGCCCCAACGGCGCGGGAAAGTCAACAGTGCTCAAGGCGATTTTTGGCCTTGCCCCTATTCATGATGGGACAATTTTATGGCACGAGCACAATGTTGAGCCGATTCCGCATGAGATGGTGGGGTTAGGTATTGCTTTTGTCCCGCAGGGCCGTCGAGTGTTTACTGACTTAACAGTAGAGGAGAATCTCGAGATTGGCGGGTACACCAACCCGAATAAAAAGATGACAAAGGCGAGAGCGGCTGAGCTGTATGACATGTTCCCCGTACTTAAATCTAAACGTTCTGCAAAGAGCGGTACATTATCCGGCGGACAGCAGCAGATGCTCGCTATCGCTCGCGGATTAATGACCGACCCCAAGGTGCTCCTTCTCGACGAGCCATCGTTAGGTCTTGCCCCAAAGGTGGTAAAAGAGGTTTTTGCATTTATTAGAGAGATTAATGAGAAGCGCAAAACGGCAATCATGGTCGTCGAGCACAATCTCAAATCTTTACTGACCGTTGCTACACGTGGCTACATATTAGATAAGGGACGCGTTGTTGCCCACGGCTCTCCGCACGAGCTTATCGCCAAAGGCACCCTCGAAAAGGTATTTGTTGGCGCACACGTAGAATAGTGGTAGGGTAGTGCCATGAGCGAGTGGAGAGAGGGGAGTTATATTTTCAAACCGAGGTGGCATTTTTTGCAACGCCTTTTTGAGAGACACGATGGGTGTGTGCTTCAGCCTGAGGAGTACGAGCAGATGGTAGCTCAAGTGCGCGAAGGCAGGGCGCCTTTGATTGAGAAGGGCATAGATGGGGGTGCGACCTCAAAGTACTATGTGCGTGTCCCGTCCACGGGGAAGCTGGTAAAGGTTTTGTTCAATCACCCAAAACAGGAGTTTATAACCGCTTTTGAAAATACAAAAAAGGTGTATCAGCCAAGCAAGCGTAAGCATAAAAGAGGCAAGAGTCTTAATCGCATTAGGCGGGAGCGTGGCAATAGAGGTAGAGACGAAGACGATCTACATTCTTAATGCGCGTGACTTTCGTGGGTGTGGTCATCTGAATGCTCCCCAACTTTCTTTTCTTCTTTTAATTTTGGCTTTACGATGCCAAAGTGTTCCCAGATTTTCTCACGCACAGAGACTTCTGCAGCATATGAGTGCGCGCGGTCTGATGGTACACCTTGTCGCTCCAAGACATGAGCGAGTCGGTGTGTCTCTTCGTCGTCCGGTACAATCTTTTCTTCTTGCGCTATTTTTGCAAAGATAAGATCGAGCGACACCCGCTTCTCGGCCTGAGGGAGCATTTCCTCAATGATATCCGCCTCGGTCACTCCGCGCTTCTCAAGATACTGGTTAAAGGGGATGCCCTGCGAGGCGATGTGCTGTTTGGTTGACTCAAGCATTCCGCTCGCCTCGTCTCGAATAATTACCATCGGCACTTCTATGGTTGCCGCTTTGAGGAGCGCTTCTGCGACGGCAGAGCGTTTGCGCTGATCATCATACTGCTCAACCGCACGAAGCGCCTCGCTCTCCAAAAAATAATTAAGGGCAGCAACGTTTTCAAACCCTGCCTTTTTTGCCTCTTCATCGGTGAGCGCTGGGCTTTCCATCGTCCTGCCCAACATTTGATCAACTTGAGTTTGTATCGCTTTTGTCGCATCAGCTTTTTCTTTTTCTGGGTCGAGTGCGGGAAGTGCCTTCAAAGCGCCTCCGGCAATTTTCTTTGCATCCTTAACTTCAACAGTGGGTTGAGTGATGGCAGTGATAGTAAAAGGGACATCAGTCTCGGCATCGCTCACCGAAAGAGATAGCGATGGGGGGAGTATGGGGAGCACCGCATTGTCTTTAAAAATCTCAGCAAGCAGTTCTTTGAGCGCCTCTTCGGCTGCGTCTCGCCAAAGCGCCTTCTCGCCGACTTCGCGAAGCACAATGTCCCGAGGGGCCTTGCCTTTCCTAAACCCTGCGATCTCTACTTCTCGCATAGCGCGCAGAATAGCCCCTTCTTTTTCTTTGGTAATGAGAGAGGCCTCTACTACGCCGCTCAGTTCAACCTCAGCATGAGGTTTTTTTGTTACGGTGATTTTCACCTCTGTATCCTACTGGTATTACTGCGCGGTGTCTATGCCAGAGAGCTCTGTGTCTATGGATGAAAAGTTGGTGCTCTCAAGGTCGGCACCAATGTCCCCGATCTCATCTGATGTTCCTTGTGAGAATGCTGCTTGAACATCGGGATCAGTCGACGTACGTGCTTCTTCCAACGAAGGGAGAGATTCTTGTTGTACTACTGGTGCGATTTCTAATAGGTAGTACGCACCGCCGAGAATAATGATGAGCGCTATCACAACAATACCGATAACAGGCCCTGCACCGCCCCCGTCTTGTTTTTTAATTGAGGTTGTTGCGGGTTGTGGCTGTATCGATGGTGTTGGAGGGATAGGGGGAAGGGGTGTCGTATTTGGCATCTCAGGTTGTTGGTCCATAAAGGTGAGTTAGGATATTAATTTTGAGGTTCTGCATTTCCAGATGCGGGAGGTTGTCCTATGCCCGCCGCCTTTGCGGCGTCAGAAAGTTTTTTAACGGCGCTTCGCATGTATTCTTGTGCGTTTTTGAGGTGGTTACGTGCTGATTCAAATGCAGCACGAGAGCTTAGTACCGCATCAGAGACAGCGGCAAGCGTGCGTGATCCAAGGACCTGTACTGCAACTGGGGTGATGCTAGCAATATCTGATTCAGCGGCGTCTATCTCTGCTTGTGCGGCATCAAGGTCAGTGCGCGCCGACGCTGTGTCGACTCCTTCTGCATCAAGTTTATCTGCTCTACTTTCAATACGGGCAAGAAGGGTCTCAAGTCGCTCTGCCGTTGCGAGGATAAGCTGTGTCGCTCGTTTAATGCTATTTTTTACTTTATCTTCTATACGATCTCCCGCGCGATCTTTTATGTTTTGTCTCATAGTTTCTGGCATACGCGGTGCGGTTGAGGCCATTTTGTCTCTCATGAGACTGACAGGTGGTATGGGACGGAGCGTCTCTTCTCCACATGCACCGCGGCGAGCAATTTGGACATTCGCAGCTTTTGCTTCGCAGTCGTTGCCGTACGTCACACCATCAACTCCGCACACAGGCGCATATATTTGCGGACACACTGCACCCGCGGGTAATCTTTGTACAGACGGTAGTAGCATGGGCCGCGGCCTTGGAGGAACGGTAACTGTGGTCGGGGTTGCCGAGTCGCTTGAGACTGACGTATCTTGATCAGTGCTCACCTCCTCAGCGAGTGCTGGTGAACCTGTAAAAACTAAAACAGTGATAATAAATACGCTAAAAAGTTTTATGTATATGTGCATAAAAGTAGTAAGTAACTATCCATAGTATAAACCCCCACAGCGTGGGGGTTACGGGAGGGGTGGGGAATGGACTACTTACTAAACTTTGCCTTGTAGAGCTCCACGCTCTTTTTGAAGGCGGCTTTGGCGTCAGCTACACCCTTAAACCCTGGAACCTCTACCGCGCTTCCCTTGAGTGCCTTATAGGTCTCAAAAAAGTGCTGTATCTCCTTAATGGTGTGCGGGTTGATGTCAGAGAGGTCCTTCACTGTGTCCCAGCGCTTGTCGTTTACAGGAACTGCGATGACCTTGTTGTCCTGCTCGCCAGTATCTATCATCTCCATGAGCGCGATAGGGCGCGCCTTGACCAAGATCCCTGAAGGGATGGGGAAGGAAGCAAGTAAGAGGACATCAAGTGCATCGCCGTCATCCCACAACGTTTGTGGCACAAAGCCGTACTCACAAGGGTACGCCGCCGCAGAGTAGTTAGCACGGTCAAGTGCGATAAGTCCAGTCTCCTTGTCTATCTCGTATTTGTTTTGTGAGCCCTTGGGGATCTCGATGATAACGTTCATCTCATCCTCAGAGCCTCTTGGTATGTCGTGCCAAAGATCCATAGCGTGCAGTATATACTAACTCTCTTTATTTTCATCCATCTCGGCAGCGTTTTCAACATCAGAGCTCATTGGCGCGTCAGTGGTATCTCGGATCATAAATTCGGTATTGTCCTTTGCATCAGCAAGAACTTCTTCAGGTGGCTGCACCAACCCCTCGTCGGTTTCAAGGTCTCCCTCGGTGCGACCTTCTTTCTGGTAGGCAGTCTCCTCGGGCTCTCCCACAACAGGGGTTGGAGTTGCTTCTGCGCTTGTCTCTTCAACTTCAGGTCCTCCGACTGATTTAATATCAATTGCCCAGCCAGTGAGCTTGGCTGCGAGTCGAACATTTTGTCCTCCGCGGCCAATGGCAAGCGACTGCTGATCTGGAGTGACCTCTACCGCCGCGCGGTGTCCCGCTTCGTCTAACGTGACAGAGAGAGCCTGCGCAGGAGAGAGTGCGTCTTCAATCAATCTCGCAGCGTTCTCTGACCACTCCATAATGTCGATGCGCTCGCCACCAAGCTCAGACATAACGGTATTGACGCGAACTCCACGTTGCCCAACCAAGGTTCCCACAGGGTCAATACGCTCGTCAGTCGACTCAACTGCTATTTTTGTGCGGCCGCCAGCTTCGCGCGCGATAGCGCGTATCTTTACCGTGCCCGACTGAAGTTCTGGCACCTCCATTTCAAATAGTTTTTCCAAAAACTTTGGGTGGGCGCGAGAGAGACGAAGGTACACACCACGCATCCCTTCTTCAACTGAGAAGAGATATGCTCGAATGCGCTCACCAGGGCGGTATCGCTCACCAGGGATCTGTTCGTGGTACGGCATAATGCCGGTCGCACGTCCAAGGTCGATGTACAGGTTGCCGCGCTCGGTGCGCTGCACAATGCCATTCACGATGTCGCCCTCTTTGCCGCCATACTCTTCAACCACTGACGCACGCTCTGCCTCACGAATCTTCTGCATGATGACCTGCTTTGCAGTTTGTGCAGCGATGCGGCCAAAGGTAGTCTTTTTCTCAAGTGGGAAGACTATCTCATCTCCTACGACAGCGCCGCGCTTAATACGCGCTGCGTCATCGAGCATAATATGCTTTTCATCGTTGTAGAGCGGGAGGGGCATGCCGTCCTCGCCAACACGCTCATCTTCTTCTTCAGTGCGTACGGTTGTTGTGTCAACGACAAGCTTAATTTGATAAAAATCGACGTCACCAGACTCTGCATTAAAGTGAGCGCGAACTACTTGTTCTCGCTTACCAAACTCGCGTTTGTACGCGGTGGCAAGTGCGCCCTCAACAGCTTCTAACATTTTCTCTCGCGGTATGCCGCGCTCGTCAGCAAGTTGCTCGATGACGAGATTCATTGTTTTTAGATCGAATTCCATATACCTATATTAGCGTTAAACGCCAGCTTCTATAAAAAAGAGCCCGCGATGCGCGGACCCGAGAGCTCAATGTGAGCTGGAAACTGACCTCACTATAATAGTCCACAGGCGATGAAAAGTCAATGAAGGTACGGGTATACTGAGGGTGGTCAGGTGGCGACACTTTACAAAGACCTAATTCTAGACAAAAGCACATGTCATTTTTCATAAGCAAGGGACCTAGCGTAAAACTTACGCCAGAGCAGGCTGCGCAAGTAGATAAGAAAAAAGAGACAGAAGAAAATAAGAAGAAGTCAGACGCAGAAGCAGCAGCAAGGCGCACCAGTCCCGGCCAGCCTAAAAACGGAGAGGAAACGGCGAGCAACGTCGACGCCCGCGCCGATGTCGCACACGCTACTGCAGATCAGGAACCAGTAGAGACAAAAACTGAAGAAGCATTTGTACAGGCGCAGGCACTAGAGAGTTCGCTACAAAAAACTCTTGCAAATGCCCCTGAGATAACAGCGGTTCCTCCACTAAACGTTCCCGAACTAGAAGATCTGGACAAGGTTGTTAAAGAAGTTCACCGCCCCCCGTACTCTTTGGACGACAAGCCACAGGAAGTTGAGCTCGGCACCGTGGAGGGTATGAGACGCGGCGCAGAGGCAGTTGCAGATGTGCTAAACAGTATCAACGACGTATTAGCAAGCGTCCCAAAACTTTCTATCATCGGACTGTTTGGGGGTGGATTTCTTGCTGGTACTTACCTTATTGCGCCATTACTCGCACCGTTTGTAGCGGGGACTGCTCTTGCGGGGGTTAACTTGATATTAATTTCTTGGCTCGCTGCTATCGCAGCACCTTTTGCGGCTGCGATTTTGCTTGTTGCACTTGGGGGCGCGATAGGTGCGCTGTGGGGCACCGTGTTTAAAGGTAAGAAGCTAAGAGGCTAACGTTATGGCTGAAGGCCCACAAACAACAAACGAACAAAAGGACCCCGAAGACGCGAGTGATCTGTGGCCAGAAGAGTACAGAAAAAAGACAAAAGATAAGACCAAGCTCAAAAGGCGAGAGGCAGATCGCATACGAATAAAGCAAGAGTTGTTTGATGATGTGGTGAAGGCGCAAGAGCGCTATGAGAAGTCAAATGATAAAAAAGATCTCCAAGCTATTCGCACAGCAAAAAACAAGTACATAAACTTTATCTTTTTGTCAGAGGGAGCCGCTGAGGCTGAGAAAGCCGAACAGCATTTTGCAGAGAGCACAGGTGCATTTATCAAAGAGAAAAGGAGAAAAAAGCTTGAGAGCCTATTCGAGTGGGGAAAGCGATGGGGAAAGACGGCCGCATATGCAGCGATCTTAGCGGGTGTCTCAGCTGCCACGTTCGCGTTTGGGCTTGTTGGCGTTCCCCTAGGGGCGGCGGTCATTGCCGGACTTTCGCTTTTAATCTTGAGGGACCCGTTCTTTCTTGCGTTCGCGATGCCAAAGCAACGCGAGCGGATAGAAAAGCTCAAGCGTGCTGAAGAGGAGTCTCGGCAAAAAGGCGAGACCTATGAAGAGTTTCAGGCTAAAAACTTGGTGTTGATAACTGAGGCAGCAGCGGCTCGGGCACGTATCAAGGCGTGGTCGAGGGGGCTAGGGTATCTTATTGGCGCGGGGGCGCTAGCGATTGGCGTGGTACCGGGGATACCAGGTCTGGATATAACTGCAGAGGGTGCTGCGACCAGTGTTTTTAACGCAGTGAGAAGTCTTTTTGGTGCCTAGTGCAAAGGTATACTATATACATATGCCACGACCAAAGTTTCAACAACCAGCAGAAGGGTCAGCAATAGATGGGGGACAAGAAACGGGAGGTGAAGTTGGAGAGCCAAAATCCGAGCCAAAAAGATCTGCACCAAACCCTGAGATTGGGGCGATAGCGGGCAAGCCAGTAGAGACTCCAGAAGAGCCAAGTCCTGTGCAAGCGGCAGAACTTACTGCACAACTCGAGGCCGCACTTGCAGATTCTGGGTCTGGAGAGCCTGAAGCTGAACAGCTTGCGGGTGAGGCGTTAGAAGACATTGGTGAGCCAGAGCAAAATATCGAACGTCGAGAAGCGCGAGCATCACAAAACCAACCATGGCGAAGTGTCAAAACTTCTGAAGCCACAGCAAGATTAGGAAGTCTCCCGTTTCGTCCGAGTAGGGCACACACTCAAGACACGCTCTCCGTCGGTAAGTTTATTGGCGACGCACTTATTATTGGGATTCCTGCTGGGCTCTTGATCTGGGGAGCAACGTTTGTGTTGAGTCCGTTATGGCTCGCCCCTGCAGTCGTGTTGATATCGTTGGCTGCGTTTTCTGGTATTATCTTGCGCCTACTAAAATATTTTAAATAGCCGTCCCTGCCACGGTGTGATTATCCTGCAAGGTAAGCCTTATTTCGCTTGCCGCACCTCGTAACGGTGACGAGTTTTTCTCTCGTGAGCGTCAATGCGCGCCCACATAATTGATTTTGAGATGATAGGGAGTATGTCGAGGTAAAGGTTAGTGGCGTTAAGTGACTTTACATCAATAATCATAGGTACCCACTCAGTTTCTGATATTTTATGTACCAGTATATTTTTTGGGTTTCTAAAAACGTCATAAAGCGCTATATTTTCCTTTTTACACACTGAAAATAGTTGATTCCAGTGCTGCCAGAAAGCTGCATTGTTGACCGGTCCATGCGAGTGGAGGGTCTGTGCAAAAGTACCATCAAAGTTTTTAAGTCTCGTATTTATGAGTGCTGTTCTACCGTCAGTGGTCTCTGCGATCTCTGGGCAGCAGGCAACATAACGCATAACACTTTTTGGCAAAGAGGCCAAGATATCACGTTCGTACTCGTTAACATTGAGTGTTCCGTAGCGAATAAAACTTAGCACTTTGAGTGCAATACCAGGGATGTGTATCTTCAGAGCAGTTCCTATTCTGAGACTAAACCACTCACGAAGCACTTTTGCGATTTTTCTTGGCTGTCCCTTAACTTCAAACGTTTCGCGGTGTACGCCCGATCCTATTTTCTCTCCGAGGGGGATTTTTGTCATATACTTACTAATGGCCAGTGGTCGCCGTGTATAGATTATATCATTTTATGGCACATAAGTCAAGTATCTCACGAACGGAGCTTATAGCGGTGCTCATAGACAAGGTTGGCAATACGTATATCTTTGCATGTTTTTGTATCGTGGCGATTGCTGCGTTGTGGTACGTAGGTTACGGATCACTTGCGTTCACAGTTGCGCTCGCACTTTTTATAGTGGTGGTAGTAGTTAACGTTCTCAAGTTGACCATCCGCGCCAAGCGCCTTGATGGGGCATTGGTAGAGACCAAGCTTGGCGCGTTTCCCAGCGGGCACGCGGCGGCCTCGGCCTCGCTTGCAGTGCTTGTTCCATACTCTGCATCTATCATCGAGCCGTCAGCGGTTCTCCCACTCGGTATCTTTGTTGGGCTCATTGCACTTCTCGTGAGCATTTCTCGCGTTGTGGTTCGTGCGCACACACCACTTCAGGTTTTTGCTGGTGCGATACTCGGTGTTGCACTCCCTATTGTAACCATTTTTGTCGCGGCGTAGCGCGATGTTTAGGTGATACAATTTTTTTATGCAGGTGACCGACGACCAGCTAAAAAAGTTTGTTATCGACTCTGGCCTTGTCGCGCGCAAAGATGTTGAAGCTGCGCAAAAGGAAGCAGAAGACCGCGGCTCAACACTTGCCACAGCGCTCGTGTCACGTGGGAGCTTGAGCGAGGACGATTTACGGCGTCTACAGGCGCACATGATGGGGATCCCGTTTATATCGCTTGCAGGTGAGAAGATAGACATTGCCGTTCTCTCGCTCATTCCCGAGCCCATTGCGCGAACACACAACGTTATTTCGTACAAAAAAGGCACTGACTCTCTCGAGGTCGCGATGCTTGATGTGAACGACCTTGCCGCGATCAACTTTATAAAGAAGAAGGTGGGCCTTAAAATCCTGCCGCGACTTACTGACTCGGCGTCTATGAAGGCGGCGTTGGTGCAGTACCAAAAATCGCTCAAAGAAGAGTTTGGAGACATTATTCGTGCGGCGTCGCGTGCGCTAGATGCGACGCAGGCAAATGAGGGCGAGGCCAAGGCGCTTGAAAAGATGGCAGGCGACGTGCCCGTGGTCAAGATTGTCGACACGCTCTTGCGCCATGCCATCTCTCAAAATGCTTCTGACATTCACATCGAGCCAATGGAGGACAAGCTGTTGGTCCGCTACCGTATTGATGGCCTTTTGCATGATGCGATGGAGCTGCCCACTGCGACCGCTGCCGCGGTGACCGCACGTATCAAAGTGCTCTCACGGCTTAAGCTCGATGAGAAGCGTTTGCCGCAAGACGGGCGATTCAAAATTGAGGCAGACGGAGAGAAGGTGGCTTTTCGTGTCTCTGTGCTCCCCACTTACTATGGCGAGAAGACTGTGATGCGACTTCTGCGAGAGGGAGGCGGCGGCTTTACACTCGAGTCGCTCGGCTTTCATGGCAAGGGACTTGAACATATCTACGACGCGACCAAACAGTCGACAGGCATGATATTGGTTACTGGCCCTACTGGGTCTGGTAAGACCACAACGCTCTACACTGTTCTCGATATCGTCAACACACCTGATGTAAACATTTCAACCATTGAAGACCCAATTGAGTATCAGATGCCCCGTGTTAATCAAACACAGGTGCGCCCTGACATTGGCTTTTCTTTTGCGCAAGGACTGCGCGCTTTGGTGCGACAAGACCCCGACATTATTATGGTGGGTGAGATCCGCGACTCAGAGACTGCAAACCTTGCGGTGAACGCCGCGCTCACCGGACACTTGGTGCTCTCGACGGTGCACACTAACTCTGCCTCAGCCACTATTCCTCGCCTCGTTGATATGGGGGCCGAGGCGTTTCTTCTCGTCTCCACCTTACGCGTCATTGTGGGACAGCGTTTGGTGCGCCGCCTCACTGCTGATAGAGAGGAGTACAAGTTAACCGCCGACGAGCTTGAAGAGCTTGAGAAGAAGGTGGATATCGAGCGGATACTTGGCGTCCTTAAAGAAGAGGGACACCTCCCACCCAAAGCAACAAAGAAGGACATACCGTTTTATAAGCCACACGAAGGGGGCGAGTCGCCAGATGGGTACACGTCGCGCATGGGCATTCACGAGATACTCAATGTTTCGCACGGGATTAGGGATCTCATATTAAAGGGTGCGCCAGCCGACGAGATAGAGGCAGCAGCTAAAAAAGAGGGGATGCTTACCATGCTCGAAGACGGTATTTATAAGGCCGCTCGTGGCATCACTACTATTGAAGAGGTGTTGCGAGTTATTACCGAATAGCTGTGGAGAGGCTGTGGATTTTATATATGCCTCCTCGGGCATAGACTGTAGGTATGCATGCCCGAGTCGAGAGACATCACCCAAGAGTGGTGCGGCGAGAGGGATACACACTGCGATGGTTGATCCCATGGTTTCGAGAACACAATGCGAGTGAGAATTATGAGTGCGACCACTGCGGTGGGACGATTCATAGAGGCTGCGACTATGATCGACGCGTGGGCATCATGACGTGCCGAAAGGGGCGAGAATATTGGCACATCGAGCGCGTACACGCGCACCCGTCGTGCAAGTGATAGCATTTGTGTATGGCAGATAAAACAGTGTTTCAGAAAATTATTGACCGAGAAATTCCCGCTGAGATTTTATTTGAAAATGATAACTTTATTATCATCAATAACATTGCGCCTGTCGCACCTATTCACTATTTGGTGATCCCAAAAAAACTTATTCCTTCTATTGATACGGTAACCGATGAGACTGCGCCGGTAGTGGGGGAACTTTTTGCGTGTGCGGCACAGTTTATTCGCGAGAAGGGTATAAAAAATTTCAAATTGATTTTTAATGGGGGGAGGTATCTCCACGTCCCGCACCTCCACCTTCATCTTATCGGTGGCGACGAGCTCTCCGACTAGTTGACGGAGTGTCTCTAGTGCGTACTATGTGCGCATGAGCTATGAACTTCTAAAAGGATTGTGGAAAAGAGTGAGTAAAGAACAAGTTGTATCACCAGAGTTACGGGCGCACAGGGAGGAGGCGCGAGCGCTTCTTGCAAAGCTACTACATAAAAAAGTTGAAGAACTCGGTGATTCGGTCCGTCTGTGCGACGTTCTAGGAAATAACGATCCCTCAAATATAATTGGCATGCTCACCGTGCACGGATATGGGATGAGAGGGTCAGGCGCACTCATACTCAATGACATTTACCGCGATACTATTGGGAACATTCTTGGCCAAGTAGAGTTGTGAGCTTGTCACGCTAATTGCGCGATATACTTTGTACATGCCGGTGTACAAAGTCACTGCGGTTGCAGCGGACGGCGAGATGTATCACGAAGTCGTTGAAGCGGCCGACCGCTTTGCAGTGTATCGAGATATTCGCACACGCGGAGACCGCGTGTTAGAGCTCAAAGAGGCGACGCGCGGAACTTCTTTTTCTCTCGATTGGCTCACGGGGATACTCAGCTCAATATCACTAGATGAAAAGGTGATTTTAACCCGTAACCTTGCCGCTATGCTTGACGCGGGGCTTACCATTTCGCGCGCGTTGGGTGTTATGGAGCGGCAGAGTAGAAATAGGAAGCTCAAATCAGTACTGGGTTCGATGATTGGAGAGGTAAAGGGGGGAGCCACATTCTCCTCGGCGCTCACCAAATTCCCAAATATCTTTTCTGCCCTCCTTGTCTCTATGGTTAAAGCGGGAGAAGAGAGTGGCAAGATGGCCGAGTCTTTGCGCGTCGTGTCCGAGCAGATGCAGCGTACCTCAAATTTAACTAAAAAGATTCGTGGAGCGCTCATTTACCCCGCTATTGTCATTATTGCGATGATTGGTATCGGTATCTTGATGCTTATCTACGTGGTGCCAACTCTGACGCAGACGTTTGAAGAAGCGGGCGCTGACCTCCCCGCAACGACCGAGGGGATTATCGCAGTTAGTAACTTTCTCGTTAACAATACTGTGGTCGCGCTCGGGCTTTTCCTTGTGTTTGTTATCTCGCTCGTAGCTGCGGCGCGCAGCACTAACGGACAGCGTGCATTAAGTTGGGTGTTCCTACGGATACCGGTCATCCGCACCATCATTATGGAGACCTACGCGGCTCGTACGGCACGCACTTTGTCGTCACTTTTATCGTCAGGTGTAGATTTTATTTACTCTCTTACCATAACTCGCGAAGTTGTCGGCAACCCGTTTTATCAAAAAGTTTTGAGCGAGGCCGAGGCTGCAGTGGGGAAGGGTGAGGGCATATCAAAGGTGCTTGCGCTCTACCCTAACTTGTACCCACCCATGGTGTCAGAGATGATTGCGGTCGGCGAAGAGACGGGGCGCCTCTCAGATTTGCTGCGTGAGACCGCGACATTTTATGAAGAGTCAGTTGAGCAGCAAACCAAGGATCTTTCGACCATTGTTGAGCCGGTGTTAATGGTCCTCATAGGCGGGGCGGTAGGATTTTTTGCGATTTCAATGATCGCTCCTATTTACTCGCTCTCAAACGCATTGGGATGAAAACGTTGTCGCTACGTTCCCACGCTAGCGCTCGGGACCTACGGCCCCTCGCTAAGGCTCGGGACCTACGGGGCATGTCGCTTATCGACACACTGGTCGGCATCTCAATCATGCTCATCGTATTTCTTTCAATATTTGGAGTGTACATGCTGGCGACAGACCTCGTGCTCGCTTCTAAGGCACGAACGGGCGCTCTCTCTTTGGTGTCCCAGCAGCTCGAGTACGTGCGAGGACTCCCGTACGAGACCATCGGTACGGTAGGTGGCATCCCCTCTGGCGCCATACCGCAGACACAGACCAAGACGCTCAATAACATTGTGTACACCATCCGTACCTTGGTTAAGTATGTTGATGATCCCGCAGACGGTCTCGATTCGCTAGACTCAAATGGCATCACGGCAGACTATAAAGAGATAAAAGCAGATGTGTCGTGGCAGACTCGAACATCAGTGCGTACGTCGTACGCGCTCACCCGAGTGTCTCCCCACGGGATAGAGTCGCTCACTTCAGGCGGGACGCTCCGCATCAATGTGTTTGATGCGCTCGCCGCGCCTATTCAAAACGCTACGATTCGTATTGAAAACTCAAGCATTAATCCTGCGGTGGACCTTACGCTTTTTACTGACCAAAGCGGGTCAATCGCACTCCCAGGGACACCCCCCGCTTCAAATTATGAAATCACAGTGACCAAGGATGGCTATTCATCTGCGGGAACGTACACCGTCACACAAGAAAATCCAAACCCAAGCCCGGGGCACGTTTCAGTTGCAAACCAGCAGTCAACCACCGCGAGCTTTGCCATCGACCAATTTGGGTCTCTTGCTGTGTCTACTTTTTCTCCAGCGGGGACGGGTACATTTAGTGACACATTTGCAGACGAATCAAAGTTGATGGCGACTTCGTCGGTCGAGGCAGCTGGAGGAGCACTATCGCTTATCACTGACGCTGGCGAGTATGTAGCGCTAGGAACTGCGTCATCAATTCTGATACAGCCACAGGCTCTTCAGCAGTGGGGGACGCTTGAGTGGGCGTTTGATACTCCCGCTAACACTGCTGTCGTAGTTCAAGTTCAACACCTTTCAGGGAGTGACTATACGCTTATTCCAGATACCGACCTTGCGGGTAACGAATCGGGCTTTCAATCAGGCTCGGTATCGCTCGCTGCGCTCTCACCAACTACGTACCCAGAGCTTAGACTTTTAGCGCGCCTTACAACATCAGATCCGTTAGTGACTCCGCTCCTTAATTCATGGAGCGTAGGATATGCAACGGGTCCGGCACCTCTTGGTAACGTTGGTTTTACACTTGAGGGAACCAAGACAATCGGGACAACCAACGCGGGAGTTCCTATTCCAAAGATCCTTATTGATGAGAGCACCAATGTTTTAGGCCAAGTACTTATTGATTCACTTGAGTGGGACTCGTACACCATAGTTCCTGACACAGCGTATGACGTGGTTGAACAGTGCCCTGACCCGCTCACTGTTGACCCTGCACAAAGTCAGGGTGTATCGCTTATTCTTGATGATGCGACCGCGCACGCACTCCGCGTTGTCGTCTTTGGGAGTGGTGCCACGCTTACCGGTGCGACAGTGACGATTGATGGCCCAGACAATCTCTCGGGACAGACATCAACGTGCGGCCAAACCTATTTTGGCGATGTCACATCGGGAACGTACACGCTCACGGTAACCGCCACTGGATTCCAGCCGTCGACAGAGAGCATATCGGTAGCAGGACAAACAGTGGTCTCAGTCTTTCTAACTCCATGACACACACAAGAGGGTTAACCTTTATAGAAATGCTAGTCACTATTGCGATAGTGGTCATTATCATGGGTGCAATTGTTGACTCGATACTCTCGTTTTATCGAGCAAACACCTCTGCCTTAGAGCAGTCGTATCAAGTTGACCATGCGCGTCGTGGTATCGATCTTATGGTGCGCGACCTTCGTGAGGCAACGTATGGTGCTGATGGTTCATACCCAATAGGCGCGTTCGCGTCGTCTTCAATATCGTTTTACGCGGATGTTGATAACAACGGGACGGTTGACCGTGTTCGGTACTCACTCTCGGGTACCACGCTTTCGCGTTCAGTGACATCTCCTTCTGGCACTCCCGCTTTGTATGTCGGCGGAGGGGCCACCACAACCATCTCACAATTTGTCCGCAACTTTGACGAGAACGCGACGCTCTTTCGCTATTTTGACGAGGCGAACGTTGAGGTGCTTCCAGGGTCAAGCGCGCTTGATATCGTCTCGGTGACTGCGGACATGGTGGTCGACATCACACAACAGCACACCCCTGGCAAGTTCACACTCCGTGGATCAGCGACCCTACGCAATATCCGTGCGCAATAATAGAGGT
>CAYHUS010000006.1:1315-21337 GCA_964359715.1 uncultured Candidatus Saccharibacteria bacterium | reverse complement strand
AGGCACCAATAGAGGTCGCCAAGGACGCAGAACCAAAGGCAGAGTAGGGCGTTGTAACTCAGCACTTTTCAGGGTAGATTAGTGGAGCTTGCAGTCGTAAGCCTAGCTTGCGACCGCGGCGATCCAGCCAAATACGTCTGCGCCCTTTTGTTCGCTTTGGTCAGAATGTGAGCAAGCTCCCATTCTTCGTCGCTCACAAAAGCCGCGCTCCGCGCTATTTGCGCAGATATCTTGCGGTCGTAGCTCAATTGGTTAGAGCACCCGCCTGTCACGTGGGAGGTTGCGGGTTCGAGTCCCGTCGACCGCGCTAAGTCAAAACGAACCGGCTTTTGCCGGTTCGTTTTGTACTTGAGAAGTCGCGAAGCGGCGTCGGGACTCGAACGCCGGAGCGATGTGAGCCGTCTCGGCGAGAAGCGAGGCGGTGCCCAGCCCGAGACTGAGCGAAGGCGAAGTCGAGAGGCGAGGGAGAGTCCCGTCGACCGCGCAAAAAAGACCCGAAAGGGTCTTTTGTTTTAGGGTCGGCGTGCGGGCTCTGCGCCTGCGGCAAGATCTAAGAGGGTGAGCGGTTTGCCGTCGGCCCCTCGTGAGACCTGTGGGCATTCAGTATCTCTACAGCGGAGAAAGTGTTGGTGTGCAAGGAGTACTTGGTCGCATCTCGGACACACGTCGTCGGTGTGACCCTCGGCCAGTGCTTCTTTGTGTTTTGTCTTTAGTTCAGGAGAGAGCTCAGCAATCGCAGACGCTATCTTGGGGTCAAGTGATGGTTTTTCCATAGCGCCACCGTACCATATCCATGGTACAAACTAAATATGCGTGAAAAGATTCTCAACTCCATACTCGTTTCGCTCGAGTGGCGATTGTACGCGTTTATAATCACGGGACTTTTCTTGTGGGCGACAACAGGGCACCTTGCGTTCGCTGCTGTGCAGGCCTTGGGACTCCACATCATGCTTTTTGTTGGACACACCGTGTGGTACTACTTTAGGTCCGAAGGCCCGCACGCTTTTACACTTGATGCGATGGCGACCAAGCTCGCTCGCGTGATACTGTCCTCACTCTTTACTCGGCGGGGAGAATAGTCGCCACTATTGCTTTGTGGTCGCTCACACCTGACACGAGGGTGACATCTTTTGCTCTGTAGTGCGGCGTGGAGAGAAGATAGTCGACCATGTATGTCCTAAGCCGTTCTGCTATTTCAGGGTTGTCTTTATGTCGATGGAGCGAGAGATCAATGCTCGATGTATATGTGTCGGGTATACAGTCAGTGTACCCCTCGACAACGCGGGCCCAGAGAGGGTTTGCGTGACGCGGGACATTGAAGTCTCCACACAAAATGTGTTCGTCCTCATTTTTTAAAAGTGCGCGGAGTGCCTCAAGATCTTCTGCTTGGTAGAGCTCAGACTCACCGTGCGGGGTCCATGTAAAGTGCGTGTTGATAATCCTATACACAGCATCATCATGCTCAACGTCTATCCGTATGTAGCCACGCCAGTAGGTCTCATGCGTTGTCTTTTCGTTCGTCGTGTCTTGCACAGGAAGTTCTGGCGTGTTGGCGACATAGTAGGGCGCATCCTCTGTAAGAAAAGGTAATGTAGAAAATGTAGCAACGCCAAATTTCATCAAGTCACCCCCACGTGTGTGTGGCTTCATGATATTTGGTTGAAACAATCGGTGTGGGTAGTTTGCAAGTTTTGAGAGATCGTCTTCAAACACTTCTTGTATACACAAGACATCAGGTTTCTCACGTTCTAAAAAAGGGAGTATGGTTTCCCAGTGCTTATCTCCCTCGATGTTACTGCTTACCAGCTTCATGTCGTTACAAAGAGGCAGTATACAGTACACTAGTGGTAATGAAGACAGACGCAGTTCGAAACTTCATACTTCGCTACCAGCACCAACTGTCCATAGGTTCGTTTTTTGTTGGCTTTTTCATAGACACACTAGCGCTCAAGCGTATTGATCTATTGTTTTCAAACCTGCTTTTGTATACCTACTTAACGGTTGCGATTTTTACCATCTTTACACTCCACGCGTACGCTGCACGGCTTGAGGCCAAGGGGAAAATCGCATACTTTCTGATGTGGGTGCCGTTCGTGGGACAGTTTGCGTTTGGAGGCATGTTCTCAGGATTTTTGATTTTCTATTCTCAGTCTGGTTCGGTGCTCGCCAGTTGGCCGTTTCTCCTCCTTATCGTGGTGTTGCTTGCCGCAAACGAGTTTATGCGTTCGTACCAAAGCAAGCTTACGTACCAATCGCTCCTTATCTTTTTTTGTCTCTTTTCATTTTCTATTTACTCGGTTCCGATAGCAGTGGGGAGGATGGGTGATTTGGTTTTTGAGGCGAGCGGGCTTATCGCACTGGCTCTGTTTGCGCTCCTGCTCTCGGCGCTCTCGTTTATAGACTTTAAGCGTGTCAAAAATTCGCTCCACAACATTATTATTGGTTCGGTGGCTATTTATGGGCTCATTACTGTTCTTTATTTTTCAAATGTCTTGCCACCCATACCGCTCGCGCTAAAGAGTATCGGCGTCTACTATTCAGTCGAGAGGGTAGAGGGCGGGTATCGAGTGACCGAGACACCCGAATCACTTCGTGATCGATTTTCAAGACAAGACGTGTATGTGGGAGAGGGAGAGCCATTGTATGCGTTTAGTTCTGTGTTCGCTCCTACTGCACTCACCACCTCGATCCAGCATCGGTGGGAGCAATATGACACAGAGAGCGGGACATGGATAACCATGTCGACCATCCCGTTTTCGATTAACGGTGGACGTGATGGTGGGTATCGTGGCTACACCACCGCTGACATAGACGAGGCAGGTGTGTGGAGGGTGAATGTTGAGACGCTTCGCGGACAGCTTATTGGTCGGCATTCATTTGAAGTTCATATGTCGACATCGACACAACCTCGCTCAGTCCGTATACTTGAATAATGCAAAAGTTACTCAAGTTTTTCTGGTTCTCGGCATCAGTCACTGTTGTTGGCCTTATCGCGATGTATCTTTATGGCGGTATCGCGGCTTTGCTCACAGCGGCATTGCTCGTATTGCTTGAGGTGACTCTGTCGTTTGATAACGCAGTGGTGAACGCGCGAGTGCTGAAGAAGATGAATGCGTTGTGGCAGCGGCGCTTTCTTACGTGGGGTATTCTTATCGCCGTTTTCGGGACCCGCTTTGTTTTACCTATCCTCATAGTGTCACTTATCGTGTGGGCGTCTCCGTGGGCGATCACATTACTTGCGATTTTTGATCCAGCGCACTATGGGGAACTGTTACACGAGGCGGGGTATGCGATACATGCGTTTGGTGCGGCGTTTCTTATCATGGTGTCCCTCAAGTACTTTTTGGATAGTCAAAAAAAGGTGCACTGGATCAAGGCGCTTGAAGAGCACCTAACACTGTGGGGTAGGATAGAGGCCATAGAGATTGTACTTACGCTCATCGTTATTGCAGGGATTTCATTTTTGGTGCCCCTTGATGCGCGCGCCACGGTTTTGGTGTCGGGTATTTTTGGTGTGATTTTATTTATCGTCATGCAGGGGATTACCAGCGCTTTTTCAATTGAGGCCAAGGAAACAGCGACGCAGTCAGTGGCGCTCTTTGCATACCTTGAGGTGCTTGATGCGGCGTTCTCGCTTGATGGTGTGATTGGTGCCTTTGCGCTCACCAGCTCAATCCCCATTATCGCGGTGGGCCTTGGCATTGGAGCATTCTTTGTTCGATCACTTACCATTTACATGGTGCGCGAGAAGACGCTGGATACACTGACCTACCTTGAGCACGGCGCCCATTGGGCGATCTTTGGCCTTGCCGCGTCAATGTTTGTCTCGCTTTTGACCGAGGTGCCAGAGTTGGTGACGGGAACTATTGGTGTCATTTTTGTTCTTGCAGCGTACTGGTCTTCAGTCAGGCTCCAAAAGAGGTGAGTTCTGAGCTGTCACTGCTATAAATTCTGTACCGGACAGTAGCTTTACAAAAAAATCTATTGTGATATGGTGCTGCGATGCCAAATGAAAAAGGAATTTTTGGGCGACTGCCACGGGCCATTCGGGGCTATCAACATTTTGAGACCAAGGAGAAGCGGCAAGATTTGCTTGCCATAACCAAGGGCTTGAGCGAGCAGGCTGAGAAGTACAAGGCAAAGCACATCATCCTCCTTGACCGGTCTGCGAGACCTCTTGCCACGGCACTTCTAGAATATTGGAGGCTAAGCGGAGGAAGTAGGTCGAGACCAGAAATCTTATTCTTGAATCCAGACGGGTTTAGCACAAAGAGCTTTGGAATCAGTCTTATCAGGGTCGGATACTCCTCTGCTGCGCTCTCTATAGGCAAGGTGAGAGAACCACTTTCACACTCTGACGAGCGCGCAATGCAAAACTCATTCAAGGCAAAGTTTCCTGATCTCTATGAGAGCCGCAATCAGCCAATCGTAGTGTTTGATACCTGCCTACACTCAGGTGGGACGATTGACTCAGTAGTTGGGGCACTTCAAAAGTTGGGCTTTACTAACCTTAAAATAGGCGTTGGCTCAAAGGCAGGAAAATTTGAAGATGCACGGACTCGCATAGATTTTTCCTTTGATACGACTCGTGAGTGCGAGACCTGCCTCCCATTTGGTCACGAGACGTTGGTAAAGAAAGGCAAATCGATAGTGTGTACGCCAGTTGACAAGGGGGCCGTTGCGTATACCGACAATGGAGATGGGAACGCGCGCCGACAAGGAGCATCACTTCGCAAAGAGATACGAGAGATAGTAAGCAAGTCGTTCAAGGGTAAGAAATAGTGTCATACTAAGGTAATGAAAGGTAAAAAAGCAGGCCCGTGGCAAGAGAGCTTTTATCACCAACCCACGCCTAACCGTGTGGCGCCACGCATGGGTAATAAGCAGCGCGCGCGCGGTATCACAAACGTCAAAAAATCAAAGCGAGGGTAGCCATGTCCTCGGTTGAGACGCTCGGAAGTATTTTTGCTGTAGCACTTATGCTCAATGTGATGTGGGAGTTTCTACATGTACGTCTTTATGTGACGTCCGTAACACGTACCTATCTCGTATGGCAGTCGGTAAAGGATGCTATTTGGATTACCCTCGCATATCTCATTGCACCAACGGTCGTTGTATTTGCACTCATACTCATTGCATTCGCCTACGTAGTTGAGCTTCACGCGATTCATACCAAGCGCTGGGAATACGCAAAAGAGATGCCCCGTATCTTTGGTGTCGGATTATCGCCGCTTTTTGAACTTGCCCTGACGGGACTTCTTACTCTGTATCTTCTTGGATTGTGGTGACGCTAATTCTTTTATTAGCATGTCATACAAGATTGACCGCACCTCGCCATAGATTTTGAGAGCTTCTTTTTGATCGTAGGCATAATGCGCCATAGCCAAGCTTCTTTGGTTATTAAGATCGATTTTATGTTCTTGTGGTGTGTACCCATACTTTTTAAGTGTCTTGCCATTATTTAAGAAGTGAGTGATTGTCGGCATTATCTTATCCATAGTTTTTACGAACCGCGCCTCGGGGTCTTTGAGTGACTCGTATCGAGCGATGGTTGTGGGTATCCACGGCAACGTTTTAGAGAATTCTTTTTGTATCCTTTTTAGTGCACGCATTTCACGTTCGTGCTTTTTCTTTTTATCCCACGGTACTTTGGTTAGCGTTGGCGTGTCTCCCGCATACACCTCGACAAGATCGTGAATCAGAGCGTACTGTGCAATTTTCCCAATATCAAGGTGGGTGGCGTACCGCGCGGCGTACGCACACGCGACAAGTCCAAGCATCACGGTGTGGTCGGTATCTGATTCTGGCGTTACACCATCTTCGTGATTCGTTATGCGGTCAACGCGCGCAAATTTTAGCGTAAGCGCTCCAAGGTCAATAACCGCTTGGGCTGCGCTCTTCTTTCTTCGCATTATTCAAGGAAGGTGAGAAGGACCATAAGCACAATGCCTATTACAAACGCTGCGGTCTCAGCGAACGATCGGCGCGATGATTGTGATTTATTAAGTTCAGGTATCAAGTCAGCTGCTGCGAGGTATATAAAGGCACCTGCTGTTGCGGCAGCTGCGTATGCCCCAAAGTGCGCGATGTCGATGCTCACCAAAAGCACGATGCCGGCTCCGATAAGCGCGGTAAGACCCGAGAGAAAGTTAAAGAGGAGAGCTTTGCCTCGCGAGTAGCCAGCGTGAAGCAAGAGTGCATAATCCGATACTTCTTGGGGGATCTCGTGAAGAAAGACTGCGATGGTAGTCGCGACGCCAAGCGCTGGTGAGACTAAGAAACTTGCAGCAATGACAGCGCCGTCAATGATGTTATGGAGGCCGTCGGCAAGTATCACCATTGGGGCTAAGTGCACACGTGAGTCGTGACTTCCCACCTCGTACTGCTCATGCCCCGCATGCTCTTCTTCGACAGCGTGGTGAGCGTGGTGCCAGCGCAAAACTTTTTCAAGAATAAAAAAAGCAAGAAGCCCACCTAATACTGCGATACCAAATCGTCGTTCATCCCCGATAACCTCGAGTGACTCTGGGATGAGGTGGATGATGGCGTCGCCCAAAAGCGCACCTGCGGCAAGACCTACAAAGACTGACAGCGCGCGCTTTAAAAGCGATGTTTGTAAAGAGAATGCCGCAATACCAATGAGAGATACCAGCGACACCGCAAAAACACTGACCAGCGCCATCACTTCAGGACTCATGGGACTCATGCTAACACAGGCGTGCTAGGATTTTTATATGTTTCAAGTAGTTGCGTCAGCGCTTCTTTTATTCTCTATGCTGGTGCCGAGCGTGGTGTCAGCTAATGAAGTAGATGCGAGTTCGAGTCACGTACGGGCGACGGTGGTGCAAGTGGTGAGCGAGTCGACAAGGGTGCTTGAGGGCATACAGGTGACGACAGTAGAGCAGGTACTTGAAGCTCAAACTGATGGTGGCGGCACGATAATCGTTTTTAACGACCGCACACCACTTGAGGTGGGCGATACGTTTTATGCCGCGCCGACGGGAGGCGGTGAGTACGCGTACTCGATGTATGACGTTGATCGACGGTCGCCAATACTCATCGCGGTACTTCTATTTGCCGTGGCGACCATTGCAGTCGGAGGATTGGTTGGGGTTCGGGCGCTTATCTCGCTTGCGGTATCGGTGGCGCTCATTGTGTATATGCTCCTGCCGCTTTTGGCTGGCGGGGCGCCGCCCGTTATGACCTCTATTGGATTTGCCGCAATCTTGTTGGGGTTGGCGATGGTTTTGACACATGGGTTTACCCGTACCACGCTCGCGGCGTACCTCTCTGCGGTCGTGACCATACTTATCGCTATCGTTCTTGGAGATTTCTTTGTCGGAGCGGCGCACCTTACTGGCTTTACTGATGACGCGTCTACCGCACTAAGTTTTTCTGTGGGACAGACCTTGGCTATGGACGGACTTTTGCTTGGCGCAATGATTATTGGAGTATTGGGAATTATTGACGACCTTGCCATTACCCAAGTACTTACTGTTGCAGAGCTGAAACGTGCAAATACCACGCTATCTCCAAAGGAGCTTTTCTCACGAGCTATGCGGGTGGGGAAGGAGCACCTTGGTGCTGTGGTGAACACGCTCGTTTTGGCGTACCTTGGTGCGTCAATGCCACTCCTCATCTTGTTTACCGTTCTCCCGACTGATAAGGGTTTTTTGCTCAATAGCGAGATTATCGCCACCGAGATTATTCGCTCGTCGGTGGGAGGGGTGGCGCTCGCCTTGGTGGTGCCCATTGCGACCGCACTTGCGGTCGTTCTCATGAGGCCTTCTGACAGAGGACACGGACATCTGCACTAAATGTCACGCGTGCTATACTGCCGACGTATCACTAGTATTAATAGATTTTGAGTATGGATAACAACATGAATCAGTCCCTTTGGCAAAGCGCTCGCATCGAGAAGCTAGCCGCGCTTTTTCTTATCATCGTAAGCATTTTTGTCGCGATTCTCGCCATAGATGCTCTTACAAAATTCTGGCAGGTAGGAAATCCAGCCACCAACGTCATCACAGTTGATGGTATGGGTACGGCGACTGCTATCCCTGACATCGCATCTATCTCGTTTACCGTTATGGGTGAGGGACAGAATGCATCACAGGCACAGGATGAAGCAACAAAGAAAAATAATGTCGCACTCGCACTCTTAAAGGAGAAGGGCATTGATGAAAAGGACATCAAGACAACCTCATACGTTGTGTCGCCAAAATATAGCTACCCACAGCCATGTTACGCACCACCGTGTGTGTATGATGAACAGCGTGTTGTCGGCTACACTGTCAACCAGTCTACGCAGGTAAAGGTGCGCGATTTGGCAAAGGTTGGAGAGCTTTTGTCAGCATTGGGTGACGCAGGCATCTCACAGCTCTACGGACCTAACTTTGAGGTTGAGAACGAAGATGCTGTACGAGCTGAAGCGCGAAAGGAGGCAATAGATATCGCTCGCGCAAAGGCAAAGGTTTTGGCGCGCGACCTTGGGGTAACGCTTGTCCGCGTGGTCTCGTTTAGCGAGAACGCAGGAGGCTACCCAGTGCCATACTATGACCGAGGATTTGGCATGGGAGGTGCTGAGTCATCAGTCAAGGTTGCACCAGAGATTTCAGCAGGGGAGAACGAGATTGTCTCTCAGGTCTACATCTCCTACGAGATCCGTTAAACGCTTCTCTATATTAAGTAATAGCCCCTTTTCGGAGGGGCTATTGTGTTTAGGGCAACTCTGCTAGCATGTGTGCATGCAGCGGTATGAGCCAATTAGACCAAGGGTTCATCTCCCAGACTATGGATATGGGTCGCGGGGGCACTTTAGGCTTCTTCAGTGCAGAATACGAGGGTCAAAACAGAGAATTAGGGAGGCAGAAAAAAATCTCGCAGCCCCAAATAGACAGCTCACTGGCATATCTTTGAGTGCACACGAGTTGGCACAGCTACAAAAAAGCCATGCAGAGATGGACTTAAAAAAGGCAAGGAGTGAAGCTCTACAGGCGACCAAGATGAACAAGGCAGATGCAGAGCAAGTGCAACTTAAGACTAACCCCGAGTGGCTTATTGGAGGGTAGAAGCTTTGACAGAGAGCCTCAAAAGGTGTATCTTGTAAAGAGCCCGCCGAGGGCTTTTTTATTACCGCGCTCTTTGTAGCTTTAGCCCGTAGCTTTAGCGAAGAAGGGGGAACCGAGGTAAAATAATCATCACATGGGATCTTTCATCCAATACTTACGCGATGTCCGTGCCGAGCTGACCCACGTCTCGTGGCCGTCACAGGCGCAGACGATTAGCTACACCGCACTCGTTATTGTGGTTGTGATTGTTACCGCTCTTTTGCTTGGTGCGTCAGATTTTATTTTTACGCTCGGGCTTGAGCAACTTCTACTTCGCTAACATGACAAAACAAAGCACAGTGGGGAGGGCGTGGTATGCCGTGCACACGTACTCGGGGTATGAAAACGCCGTTTTGAGAAACCTCAAACAGCGCATTGAGTCACTCGGTATGCAGAATAAGATTTTTAGTGTTGTTATTCCTTCAGAAAAAAAGATCAAGGTAGTGGGTGGCAAGCGACAAACCGTCGATGAGAAGATATACCCTGGCTACATACTCGTAGACATGATCGTTGATGATGAATCGTGGTTTGTGGTGCGCAACACGCCGCGTGTCACTGGCTTTGTTGGCTCGGGTACGACGCCGGTGCCTCTCACCCAAGAGGAGATGGACTTTTTGTTTAAGCGTATGTCACAGGATACGGCAAAGCACAAGATAGACTTTATGGTTGGCGAGCCAGTTATTGTTGTTGACGGGCCGTTTAAGGACCTCGAAGGCAAGGTGGGCGAGATTGATGAACTTAAGGGCAAGGTGAAGGTGTTGGTGTCCATGTTTGGGCGCGAGACCCCCGTTGAGCTCGACTTTTTGCAAATTCGTAAGATGTAGGTACAATACGTGAACTATGGCTAAGGTTGTTAAGAAAATTAAGCTTCAGATCCCAGCCGGGGCCGCTACGCCTGCGCCACCTATTGGTACCGCACTTGGCCCTGCAGGCGTTAATATTGCGCAGTTTGTTAAGGAGTTTAATGACCGCACCAAGGAGATGCGCGGGGACATTATCCCTGTCGACCTCTCGGTCATGGACGACCGTACCTTTACCTTTGTTCTTAAAGTTTCGCCTGCGTCCAGACTTCTCTTAAAGGTTGCAGGGCTTGAGAAGGGTTCGGGCAAGGTTCCGACTGTGAAGGCGGGAAAGATAACCAAGGCACAGCTCAAAGAAGTAGCAACAAAGAAAATGCCAGATTTAAATACTACAGACCAAGCACAGGCAGAAAAGATTATCGCAGGCACTGCTCGTTCGATGGGGATCGACATCGTTTAATAGATGTCATTTAAGCGACTTGTTTAAAAAGTGCGCTGTAGTTGCGGGGCGCTGACTACAGTGGTAGGGTGCGCACATGCAGAAGGAAAAAGACGTATCACACCTACGCTCCCCAGAGGTCGCACGGCAGGTCGCATCGCAGATTGAAAATAATCGACTTCACTTTGCCAGCGCGCATGGGTGGGTGCTCAGAAAGTACATCATTATCACCTTGGCAGTGTATGTCGCGACTATGATCGCAATTCCTATTGGACTTGTCCCACTTTCACTTTTAATGGATGTTGTAGTCATGGGGAGTTTTGGATTCTTGGCCGTATATTTTGGAGGGATCTGGTTGGAGAAACTGATGTTTAAAAAATAGTATGCCGCGGTGGGAAAAGGGTAAACGAGTGCGCGAGGTTGAGGCAAATCATCTTGCTCTCGCTGAGCGAGGGATAGAGGAGGGTTCACAGGTCAGAATGGTTAATCGTTCAAGCCCAGATCAACATTTTCATGTAACGCACATCACCCTAAACGGACGCGTTCGACTTTTAGGCCCAAACGACACTCAGTATACTGTTCGTCCAATACAAGTAGAGCGCGCGTATACAAAATAACGTCGGGTACACTGACGGTATGCGCGTGGCACTTGTTAACAATGGCACCAAGAAGCCAGAAAAGCTTTTACAACTCTTACGAGACCACACAGTAACTGTTTTTGACACTAGTAATGCACTCGATATCACTGAGGATGACTTTGATCTCATTGTGCTTTCAGGGAGTAGCAGGTTTCCCATCGATAAAAATGAATGGCTACTTCTCCCAGAAATTGATTTGATTAAAAGCTCAAAGCTTCCCATTATTGGCATTTGCTATGGGTGTGAGTTGATTGTCCGTGCCTTTGGGGGGTCACTTATTGATCACGGAGAAGAGAGCAAAGAGCGCGATCTTGTTCGGGTAGACGTAGTGGACGATGACCCTATCTTTAGTGGACGTAAGGATTTTGATGCTTATGACGCACACCGTTGGGTTATTGCATCGCTCTCGCAGGAGTTTAAAGTTCTTGCACGCTCAGTACATGGACCAGAGATTATTCGACACTCCATAAAACCTTTGTTTGGTTTCCAGTTTCACCCTGAAAAAATGGCTGACCAGTCCTTTGGAGACGACGTATTTTTTGCACTCCTTAAGTCGCTCGCTCGAGGGTGACCCAGCGATACTGAATGCCCTCGTGGGAGCCGCGCTCCTCACTGACAAGTTTTGTAAATTCTTTTTCATATGGAGGGAAAAAGGTGTCGGCGTCGACTGGCGTTTTTTCTTCAATCAGCGTGAGATAGAGGCGTGTAGTATAGGGGAGAGCCTGTGCGTACACTTGACCGCCACCGATCACAAAAACTTCCCGAGCATCAATCGCATTCGCTTTTTCAATCGCTACTTCTATTGAGGGTGCAGGTATCGTGCCATCTGCCCTCCACCCGCTATCGCGGGTTATCACAATATTGGTGCGGTTGGGGAGCGGCCGCCCAATGGACTCATAGGTCTTTCGACCCATAATGACAGGGTGTCCTGTAGTGAGTGCCTTAAAGCGCTTTAAATCGTCAGGGATGCGCCACAACAGGTCATTGTTCTTGCCCAGCGCTCGGCTCTTAGCACCTATGGCGGCAACAATACTTATTTTTTCTTGTGCCACGGCAATTTCTTTTTAATATCACGGTCCGCCCAAAGGCGTGGCAACATCATTTCAGGTTTCCAACTTTTCTTAAGTTCTTTAATATTGTCTGACGTTTGGTATTTACCCGTCTTTGTGTAGTTACTTTTTTCTATTGGGCCAGTCTCAAAAAAAACAAGCTGAGCAATACGACGTCCCACAACGAGCGGGATTATATAGTTGCGTGACGCATTTGATATCTCCATGGTCCAACGGTTGATATAGCCAACGTCACCCCAACCAGCACATTTACAGACGTTGATAAAGTCGCGGCCTAAAGATGAGCGAGCCTTCATCATAGTGGTCACTGTCTCGCGCCCTCCAATAAACTCGTTAGTGTGGGCAAGGATGGTCTCGCCCGGCTCAAGGAGAATAACCTTGTCATCAGGGCGTATTCCATCAAACTCAAAATTAAAATTCCGTAGCGCTTCTTTTGCTGCCTTGGCTTGGTGTGGCTTGGTGTCCCAAATAAGTTCAGTGTCACGCTTACTGTAGAGATTGAAGATCTTTTTGTGGTCATGTGGTGGTTGTTCTCTAAAGTACCACTCACCGAGCGTAACGTCGTAGCTTGAGGTCGCCAAGTTTTGCCTATCAAATGGTTCAATCACCACAGTACCAACCTTCATATGTTCGAGGATTTTTTTATCAGAGAGTGCCATATTAGACGAGCATTGTAGCTTTTATTGCGGGGTGGGATTGATAATTTACCAATTCTATATCATCCATGGTGAAGGAGTCGATATCCATAACAGTAGGATTAAGTTTGAGGGTTGGCAATGGCATTGGTTCGCGCGATAGCTGTTCCTTTACTGCGTCAAAGTGATCATGATATATGTGCGCATCATTGAGGCTAAGTACCAACTCGTGTGGTTTGTAGCCAGTCACTTGAGCAATCATCGCTAGGAGCAGGGCATAGGAAGCTATGTTAAATGGAACGCCCAAGAACATATCGCACGAACGCTGTACCATATGGAGGGAAAGGTCTCTTGTGTTTGGGTTGGGGAAAAATTGAAAAATCATATGACACGGCGGCAAGGCCATGGCGTCAATCTCGCCTGGGTTCCATGCGCTTACTACTAGGCGTCGATCTGTAGGGCTTGTTTTTATTTTATTAATTACTTGCCCAAGCTGATCTACTAGAGTACCGTCGGGCGATTGCCACTTGCGCCATTGCATACCATAGATACGGCCCAAATCGCCAGGCAACTTTGCTTTCGGTCTCCAGTAGCCAGCCTTAGCATTTTCGGTCCAGATGGTGTATTCAGAGCCGTTCAGTTCTTTGAGGCGATTTTCATTACTCGATCCTTCTATAAACCACAAAAGCTCACTCTTAACTGCTTTAAACGCCAACTTTTTTGTCGTAACGGCAGGGAACCCATCAGAAAAGTTAAATCGAATCTGCTTTGCAAATAGGGCACGGGTAGTGCCATTTCTGGTCTCGCGGTCGATACCCGTATCCATAATCTCCCGTAGGACATCTAGATAGCTCCTCATTACCCACAGTGTACCTCTAGGTTCTAAGGGCGCTCCTGTGGACAAAACCCGCTATACTTTTGCTATGAGGATAGCGGTGATTGGACCCCAAAACACTGGCAAAAGCACTTTCGTCAAAGACTTTCTAGACAATTTTACTCATTATACAACCCCAGATAAGTCGTATCGAGAGCACGTGACTTCAATTGGGCTACCAATTAACCAAGGAACAAACGAAGAGTCGCAGGAAGCCATCCTCAACTTTCTATTTGATCAGACCATAAAATATGAAGGGAAAAATGTTATCTTTGACCGTTGTGTTGTAGATAACTACGCATATACCCACGCGGCGTACCTCCACGAGCGCGTCTCTAAAGCATTTGTTTTGCACACAAAACGTAGGATGTATGAACAGTTGGCACATCTCGATGCATTATTTTTTATTCCTACTACGGCTGGAGTCAAGCTTGTTGAGGATACATTTCGAGATGTCGATATCGACTTTGTTGACCTTATCAACCGTATGTTTATGGAAACCCTGTTTGATATTAGTCATCGCTCACACATACCTATTTTTGTCATAACGGGTAATCGGCAAGATCGCATTGAGCAGGTGAAACGTCACATTTTTTAAAACATAGTATTAGGTTTTTGCACATACTTTCGCACTCGGCCATTGCCATTACTCAAATTAGTAAACTTCCTAAACTCGCAACAGATACCCTCCCAGTTTTCTGACGATAATCGAACTAGGTCCCCGTTGTATGTTAAGCGCGTGTCGAGTGAAATTCCGGTGAGTCGTCCGACAACATATGTTGGGTCATTTTCTGGTGCAATACGTTCGACGGTAGGGAGTGCCCCAGGCCCAACAGGAAATCGACCAAAAAGACTTACTCGATGTGGGAATTGGTACGCAGTATCAATGAGCACCTCAGTCCAATGAAAAAAGAATGGGAACTTAAAAATATTTACAACTTGCTGCACGCCATCGTAGGTACTTAGACGATCCCAAGTTTCAATTTTTGTGGCGACAGATTTTATAATAGAGGGGAGGTAGCGTGACACAAAATCCTCCCGGGTGGGGTACTTACTTTTTTGTATGACGCTGATAGGGAAAACGTACGGCGTCCCATAGCGCGGATACGGAGCATTAAGTAGGTTTTTTCTTACCTGTTCATTGTGTTCTTGGTCAAAAGAAAGTAGACCTGTAAATTTAATCGTTTCGGGTCTTGCTACAACACGACAATAAAACATATTGAGAAGCCACAGCGCCATATCGTCGCGCAGAGGGTTGAGCAGCGTGTGAAATTCAATGGTCTGCCTGTCGAGCTCTCGATATATATTGCAGAAGCGGTGAGTAGCAAGGATAGCGTTGTTAGAATATGGAGCTTGCTCCCCACGGGTCTTTTTCTCCCACATTTTCATTCGCTCAAGAACAAACCATGTAATTTGGGGAAGAAGTCCAACCTCTTTAAAGTGTGGCGGCGTTGTTGTAGATGGTTCCCATACACCATGCACGGGCCAATGACGGTACAATTCCTTTAATTTTTCCGGTAGCTCCATTCAAAAATTTTTCACTTTATCTCACAATATGTCAATAGTTCCTTGCTAGTGTTAGGCTGGTAGTGTGGATAGCAAAAAAATAGCGAATATACTGACGTTGCTAAAAAGGAGCAAAGAGTTGGAGTCACTAAAGCGCTATAGTGAATCGTTAAAAAAGAGTCAAAACACTGTTGCCGAGCACTCGTGGCGCCTCGCTCTAATGGCGCTCATTATCGGCAGTGAGTTGAATGTAAAGATAGATATGGGTCGAGCACTCTCTCTCGCTATAGTTCACGATCTTGCGGAGGCAAAAACCGGCGATATTGATGCGTATACCCAAATAACTGAAGGAGAACAGATTGTTGATGATAAGGCGGTTCTAGAAGAATCCGCAATGCGTGACATGACTAACGATCTTCCAGTCGGGAGCGAGATATATGCTTTGTGGCGGGAGTACGAGGACCAAAAAACACTTGAGGCAAAGTTTGTTTGTGCTTTAGATAAAATAGAAGGATTTTTACATATTGCAGAGAGTGGTGTTGAGGTATATGTTCCTAAAGAGTTTCATGGCGATTATGCTGATGCCGCAGTACGCGCCTTTGACGATGCGGCAAAGGGCGTGCCAGAGTTAGTGGATTTTCTGAGTGTGATAAAAAACGATCTCCGCACACAATTTGAAAAGGTTGGAGTAAAATGGGTTAAGGACGTGTAAGACAAAATTATGTTTATAGACAAACAAGACAAAGAAGTGGCGGCGGCGATAGCTGGGGAGGAGAAGCGCGAGCGTGAGGGACTTGAGTTAATACCAAGCGAGAACTATGTGTCGCAGGCGGTGCGAGAGGCAAGTGGCTCAATTTTCACTAACAAATACTCAGAGGGATATCCCAACGCTCGTTACTATGGCGGACAGCAGTATACCGATATGGTTGAGACCATTGCCATTGAGCGGGCGAAGAAACTTTTTAACTGTGATCACGCCAACGTGCAGCCACTCTCAGGTGCTGCAGCAAATGTTGCTGCATACTTTTCGTGGCTAGACCCTGGGGACGCTATTTTAGGTATGGACTTGGGGCACGGGGGACATTTGACCCACGGCGCGCCAGTCACCTATGTTTCAAAGCTCTTTCGGTTTATTAGGTACAAGATGAAGGACCCGAATACAGGAGAGATTGACTATGATGAGATGCGAGAGACGGCGCGCAAAGAAAAGCCAAAAATAATCCTTGGCGGATTTTCTGCATATCCACGCGAACTTGAGTGGGCCAAGATTGCTGATATTGCACATGAGGTTGGTGCGGTCGCAATGGCTGACGTAGCGCACATAGCAGGACTCATTGCAGGAGGGGTGGCTAAAAATCCTTTTGACTATGGCTTTCATATTGTGACGACGACGACACATAAAACATTACGCGGCCCGCGCGGGGGCATGATCTTATCAAAGGGGATAGTGTCGTCGCCACTCAAAGCTCCAGAGAAGACAATTGAGAATCTCCCAACGCTCATAGATCGAACGGTGTTCCCAGGGTTTCAGGGAGGTCCACACATGCACCAGATAGCAGCAAAGGCGGTGGCGTTTGGCGAGGCTCTGCACCCATCATTCAAGTTATATGCTGCGCAGATACTTAAAAACGCCAAGGCGATGGAAAAAGTATTTCTTGATAACAAGGTTCGGCTTCTCACGGGCGGTACCTCTAACCACCTGTTGCTTGCCGATGTGTGGAGCTCGCTTTCTATTGGCGGCAAGGATGCTGAGAACGTACTCAACGAGGTTGGCATCACGCTCAACAAAAATGCGATTGCGGACGACACGAGAAAGCCATTTGACCCATCAGGCATACGTTTTGGCACACCCGCTATCACGACGCGCGGATTTACCGATGCCGAGTGCACGCGTGTTGCAGAGCTTATGCTTGAGACACTAAAAAATAAAGATGTTGAAGTGGTAAAGGCACGCGTAAAATCAGAGATACAATCGCTTGCCGAACGGTTCCCAATTCCTGAAAGTTTTGTTTGACAGGGTGCAGAAGTCTGATACAGTAAAAATGTGAGAACCGTAGTAGACATACTTTCAATATCTCGTCGTCGTAGTCGCTCAACCTTGAGGGCGTCTGCGAGCTTTGGTTTGTAACAAAAACGAAATCTTCCAAACGGCCTCAAGTGGGGCCGTTTTATTTTTTTACCTTTCTAACTATGGAATACTTCGTATACAAAAATAAGCTTGGCAATAAAAAAGTCAATGATCATGAGCGAGGGGCAGTGTCATATCGTACCGCAAAAGCAAGGGATATCGGCGCTATTAATGCGCTCTATCATCAAGAATACGGACGCGAGTACCCTAGTTTTGTCACAGTAAAGAGCTTTAACAGCCCAGAGATATCAGTCATTGTAGTCGTTGACGCCGCAGATTCTGTAGTGGGCGTCGGACAGATTACACGACTTAAGCATACTCACGGCTCGTACGAGCTAAATGGACTTGTTGTTAGTCCTGCATATCGTGGATACAAAATCGGGAAGCTTCTGTTAGAAAAAAGAATACGCATGCTACAAAACAAACGTGCTCGTATAGCGTACTCAGAGCCAGTATGTAGAGAAAAAGAGTGTCGCTCGCAGCACAATCTCACTCGCGCTGGCTTTGCTCTAACTGGAATATTGCCACTTAAATATCCTGATGAACTTGTTACAGCAAATCAACCTGAGTCAGTTGGGATAGGGGTCTTGAACATGACGAATGGCAACCATACTCCCGGCTCTCGACCGCTCTATGTTCCTGAAGAGTATCGCGCCGTGGTTGCCACTGTACTCAAGATTAATACACCAGCTTCTGCACCCCGTGGTCCTATGCCGCAGGTCGTAGAGGTTCCAGCACTAGTTGCTGAGGGAAGAAGTGGGTCGTCGTTTGTAGAAATTCCAATCAATTGGAGTGGGTCGGAGTCGGTCATTACACAATGGAGAAATAAAAGGTATCTCTTTGCGGGAATACTGGCAGGAGTGCGCCTAAACTCGCTCGGTGAGCCTTATGATGTCTTGGTTTTGTACAAGCCTCCCTCTGGAGTTCGAGTGAATTTTTCATTCATTCATGTCTTACCAGAACTTAGACAGCTTCATCAGTTCTGCAGAGAAGAGTATATGAGTCGCTATCACTGATATTCTCAATAATTCAAAGTGCGGTATACTCGCTCCATGGACATAGCGGCCAAGATTATTGCCGCTCTACAGCGCGCTCTTGCCGAGCTCGACGTTCTTGATGTTGTTCCAACGCTCGAACATCCCGCCGAACTTTCCCACGGCGATTACGCAACTAACGTTGCGCTGGCCGCTGCAAAGATTGCTAAAAAAAGCCCCCAAGCGCTTGCAAAGGAGATTGTTGAGAAACTCGGTGAGATTGACGGTGTCGCAGAGATAACCGTTGCTGGGCCTGGGTTTATTAACTTTTCACTCACGAGGAAGTTTTTTGCTGATTCGATCGCCGATATAAACGCTATTGGTGCTGAGTGGGGGAAGAATAGCTCACTAAAGTCAGAAAAGGTCATCATAGAGTACACACAGCCAAACCCATTTAAAGAAATGCATGTTGGCCACCTAGTAAACAACATCGTCGGCGAGGCCATCTCTCGATTGATTGAGTTTTCAGGTGCAACCCTGAGACGTACTACGTATCATGGTGATATCGGACTTCATGTGGCTAAGGCATTGTGGGGTATTCAACATGGGAGTCTCGATGTGTCAGATGTTGCCAGTCAAGGTAAAGGATACATTGCTGGGAGTAAGGCATACGAGGAGAATCCTAGCGCAAAGCAGGAAATTGAAACCATAAATAAAGAGCTCTATGCCGGAACGTCGCATCTTATGTCGCTATATGAGAAAGGAAGGGAAGAGGCCTTAAATCACTTCAAGTCTATCTACGAACGCCTCGGCAGCACATTCGACTTTAATCTACTAGAGAGCGAGGCGGGCACGGTGGGTGTCGAATTAGTGCGCGATCATATTGCCGACCAAGTTTTCACTGAAAGTCAGGGCGCTGTTGTGTTTCAGGGAGAGCGGTTCGGGCTTCACACTCGTGTATTTATCAACTCGCAAGGAATACCAACCTACGAGGCTAAGGACTTAGCGCTTGCAGATATCAAGCTCAAACTTTTCCCATACACCAAATCCATTGTTGTTGTAGATGTTGAGCAAGATCAGTACTTTACTGTAGTCGAGAAGGCGATTGAACTTATTCACCCAAATCTCGTAGGGAGGGTGAGTCATGTACCGCACGGTCGTATGCGTCTTACAACAGGACGAATTTCGTCTCGTTTGGGCGGAAATATTGTTGCAGAAGCGCTCATCAACGAAGTACAGACACTTGCGCTGGAGAAAATGAAGGACAGAGAATTTGGTGATGACCGTGCGCTCGTTGCAGATAGTATTGCAGTCGCGGCAGTCAAGTACCAGATTCTTAAACAGGGAACAGGAAAACACATTATCTATGATCCCGAAGTGTCATTGTCGTTTGAGGGCGACTCGGGGCCGTACCTCCAGTACTCGCACACCCGTGCACTATCAGTCCTCTCGAAGGGTGCGACCGAAAAGGTACAAGCATCAACAGCAATGGTGCCTGATACACTGAGCGATCTCGAGCGGGTGTTGTACAGGTTCCCAGAAGTTGTTGAGCGAGCCACGTCAGAGTACGAGCCGCACTATGTCACCACATATCTCACCGAGCTTGCCGCGCTGTTTAATAGTTGGTACGCGAAAGAAAAGATTGTCGATGCCAAGGATCCTCACTCTCCGTACAAGTTGGCACTTACGCAGGCCTTTACAACCACTATGAAAAATGGGTTGTGGCTCTTGGGGATCAAGTCTCCAGAGAGAATGTAAGCGGGTGTACACTTATGGCATGAAGTGGTTTTGGTCCATGGTGGCCACAATCGCACTTGCGACTCCGCTCGCCGCGCATGCGGCGTTTTG
>CAYHUS010000006.1:0-1305 GCA_964359715.1 uncultured Candidatus Saccharibacteria bacterium | reverse complement strand
AAAATCGGTTCCCAAACCTACCTTGGATAGCCAGCGCATGCGGCGTTTTCTTTTTCTGAAATTATGTTTGATGCGGCGGGTACCGACACCAAGCACGAGTGGGTAGAAGTCTTTAATACTGGCGAGGCCGCAGACCTTTCGACGTACAAGTTTTTTGAGAGCGGTTCAAATCATGGGCTAACACTGTTCTCTGGCTCACCGTCAATTGGCACAAATGGGTACGCGATTATTGCTGACGACGCCACGACGTTTCTCGCTGATTATCCGACGTACACGGGGCCACTGTTTGATGCGGCCTTCTCGCTTTCAAACACTGGAGAAACGCTCGCGCTTCGCGACGCGTCGCTTGTCGATGTAGCAACTGCCACATACACCGCTGATACGGGTGCCGTGGGCGACGGTAACTCGCTCAACTATATAGGCGAGTCATGGGCTGCGCGTGCGCCGACTCCGGGGAGCGCTGCTGCAGGAAACCAAACTCCTCCTCCAGCAAATTCTGGATCATCCAGTTCGTCCAGTTCTGGAAGCACAGGCAGCTCTTCCACTGCAGAGGAAGAAAAGCCAAAAATTACAGTCGATGCAGGACAAGACCGCACCGTAGTGGTTGGGGCTGGTGTGGTCTTCTCGGCGACGGCGTACGGGTTAAAGCAAGAGCCACTCGCTTCGGCGCGGTATGTGTGGAATCTGGGAAATGCAGCTACCAAGGAAGGGAAATCTATCATGTATGCGTATACAATCCCAGGGATATACATAGTCACCGTCGATGCATCAAATGCAGGGATTTCAGCAACAGACAGAATTACCGTCACTGCCGTCCCCGCAGATATTGTAGTGACACGAGCAAATCAGGACTTTATTGAGATAGAGAATCGTACGTCACACGAGTTAGACCTAGGACTTTGGCAACTGCGCGTTGGTGCCAAAGTCTTTGTGCTCCCACCTCATACAGTAGTGAGAGGGAAGAACACAAGTATTCTGCAAAGTGAAGCGACAGGGCTCGCGCCGAGCACTGCGCACGAGGTTGAACTCCTGTATCCAAATGGAATTCGGGCCGGTGGACCCGCCCCCGAGGTTCTTTTTGTAGGGGATACTGCAGCGTATAAAGCGGTTGCACAAACATACTCGCCTCCACAAAGTGCACCTAATCTCGAACCTCCACTACTGGTTGAGACTGTTGGGCAAAGTGACGAGCTCCTTGCGGCTGCAGTCACAGCGGAGTCAAAAAAATCTATGTACCCATGGCTCTTTGGAGTAGGGGTAGTTGTTGTGATTGGCGTTGGAACTGTTTTGTTTTTGAGGCGTAGC
>CAYHUS010000005.1:0-25519 GCA_964359715.1 uncultured Candidatus Saccharibacteria bacterium | reverse complement strand
GACCGTACCCGAGCTATTTCTGCCTCTACTGTCCCGCTATTGCTTTTCGGGTGCCCATATACCAACACCTCATACACCTTTTGCACCGCTCTGTCCTGAAACTGCTTTTTTAAAAACGCGTGTGCCTCGTTGGTCTTAGCAAGAATCATGACGCCTGATGTCGTGCGATCTAGCCGGTGTACAATCCCTGGCCTATCGACTGTCTCGCCTTGCGGAGAGAGCCACGGCTCACCAACCCCGACCATCGATGGGTAGTGGGTAGCTACCCACTCAGCCACCGAAGGCTCGTGGGTACGGCCGTCTGAGTGGACAATGAGTCCAGCTGGCTTATTAATCACCAGCACATCACTGTCCTCGTAGATAATCTGAGGTTCCATCACTTACCCATTCTGCGCTTGCGCGTTCCAAACTCCTCAAGAATGCTAAAAAACTCTTCCTTCGTGAAGCCTGGCCACGGTGTCTTCGAAAAGAAAAGCTCACTGTACACCGACTGCCATATAAGAAATCCTGACAAACGCTGCTCCCCGCCCGTACGAATTATAATCTCTGGGTCAGGCATTCCTGCCGTCCACAAGTATTCGTTAAATTTATCTACTGTCAGCGCCTTGCCAGCTGCAACAATAGCATTTGCTGCATGCACTATCTCTGCCCTGCCGCCATAGGAAAGCCCGAACCATGTCGTCAGTCCGTCAAATTTTGCGGTGCGCTCTTCCGCTTCACGCATAAACTTCTGAAGGTTCTCTGGAAAACGCTCGCGCTGCCCCGCAATTCGTATCTTAATACCCTCCTCCTCAACCTTACGAATCTCTTTATTAAAAAACTCCTCAAACAGCATAAAAAGATACTTAACCTCCTCTGGGTCACGCTCCCAATTCTCAGTTGAGAATGTATAGAAAAAAATATGCTGAATACCTGCCTCTTTAGCCCAACGTATTGTGTCAGTAAGACGTAGCACACCTTCACGATGACCATCCCACGGCTTCATGCCGCGCTCCTTGGCCCAGCGACGGTTGCCATCAATAATTATGCCAATGCAGCTCGGGGCGCCCATGGAGAATAAACTCACTGAGTCTAGCACGAGTTGCAAAAAAGGTGGGCGATACAGGACTCGAACCTGTGACCTTCGCTGTGTAAAAGCGCTGCTCTACCAACTGAGCTAATCGCCCGCCTTGTAACAATAATACGGATCTGCTATCCGCACCAGCCGAAAATTTTATCCAGTGGCCCCAGTAGGAATCGAACCCACATCGACGGCTTAGAAGTCCGCAGCTCTATCCATTGAGCTATGGGGCCGTTTGCAGCCTGCCGCTACTCTACCACGCAGTTCTAGAGCGAAAAAGTCATCTAATGTTTAACGCTTTGTGCGGATCATTAACAATAAATGCGGGAAAGTTTTTCTCTTCAAAGTTTATTATGCGTTTGCTGTACGCATCTATAACTCGTTCAAGCGCTTCGCGAGACACAGGCACAGGCTGTACCGGAGTGTCTACCACTGCAGCTATGAGCGAACCTGACTGCACTCCCCAAAATGTGTATGCAGCAAATCCTCCGCCAATTATCCCTAAAAGAGCCGAGAGAGCAAGAATCATCCGCCAATCTCGAGACGGGTGTGGCGTCGCAAAGACCTTAAGTATGTCTAAATCGATGTTGATGTTCATAGTTCGCGTGTGACAAACACGATGGTGTACGTACCAAACCAACCTCTATCTGCTGCCTCAAGTGTCGCAGTCTTGAGATATGCCCCCTTGGGGAGTGACTCGAGCACTGTTGAAAAGTTTGCGTGCGCGCGGAGCGAGCCTTCTGCAGAAACAACAACAGTAAGCGCTTGGAGCTGTTTTGATTGTGTGGGTCCGACCGCAGCAGAAGAGATGGACGCATCAACGCCAGCCAACTTTGCTGCCTCTTCGACAAGCACGATTGCGGTGGCGGTCTGATCCTGCCCCACCACCAAGGACTCGATGGCTGCACGCTCTTTTGAGACATCGAGCAAAAACTGTGCAGCTGCCTTAGCAAAATTGTCTCGGGCGCCCACTGCGGCTATCTCGTTTCTCGCAGTAACAATTGCCGCTGCAGACGATTGAATATCTATGAAAACAAAAACGAGTGCTCCGAGCGATCCGCACAGAAAGATGAACGCGATGATTGGTTTGATAAAGCTCATGGCGACTTTGACTCAACGACAAGGTCCATAGAAAATCCGCTGTTCACGTCGGCAACGAGGTCAGACACGGGAATACTGGCGCTACTAAAATCTCCGCTTTTCTTCAATTGGTCGCGGTACGCGACCAAAATAGCGCGTGTCGCGGCGATACCTTTTGTGGCAACTCGTATTGTTTTAGGGTCAGATAAATCTATCGACATTGAATCAATCGATATCCCACGAGGAACCTCTGCGGTAAGCGTTGCTAGCATGCGTGCAACTCGTGGTTCACGTCGATTAGTGTCAAGAAACGCGACCTCCTCTTTGAAAACGGTGAGATCTTCTGCGGCTTGGCTTTTGGCTCGCTCGTTGGCGATTGCTGTCACCGTGCTTACATAGGATGACGCTTGATCTGCCTCTGCATGGATGACAAAGTATGATGGCAATAACAAAAGCGCTGAGAACAGTGCTGCACACCCAAGGCTTAAAAACGCGAGTGTGGCGAGTCTCGTATAGTACTTCACCCGAAGTGCTGATCTCGTTTGCTTTGTTAAAAGATTTACCATGTTTGATTAAAGGCACTTTTGAGCGCGAGTCCTATGGCTGGCGCAAACTCGAGCGATTCGTGCGCAGGCATGTGCGGAATGTATTCATCAAGAGAAAATGCGTTGGTCCACACATTCGCGACACCGACTGAAAGCCCAGTGGCGTCCGCGAGGTATTCAGAGAGGCCGATCATGTTGGCATTGCCGCCTGCGATTATCATGCGGTCAATCGGTGGACGCGGTAGATCGTCTCCTGTTGGGTTATCCCAGTATGAGCGGTGCCGCATAAGCTCATCTTTGATGACCGACACAGTGCCGGCAACCGCCTCAACCACATCGGCATTGTCTGCAGTCATGATGAACCCGCGCGTGTTCTTCATCTCTTCTGCTTTTGTCTCATCGAGCGAAAAACGCTTCATCAAGGCTTGGGTGAGCATGTCGCCGCCTATGTCCATGGTCGCCGTGTACGACACGACACCATGGTCAGCGACGGCAATTCTCGTTGAGCGCTTGCCCATATCTACTACCATCACTACCCGATCTTTATCTTTAGGGGGTACCGCTGCGCGCACCAGCGCGTGCGACTCGACCTCAAGAGACCTAAGTACCACACCAGCGTTTTTAAAAATCTTTTCGTACCCCTCGACAAGCCGGCGCGCAAACGCGGTGACCGAGACTATGGTGCCCGAACGCTCGCGGCGCACTACCTCAAAATCAAAAATGGTGTCGCTCGGCGGGAGCGGAACGTGCGCTTCAAGATCAAACTCTACCGCGTCTCGCAAGTTTTTTTGATCTGCGGGCACTATGATCTGGTACAGGTAGGACTTTTTTTCTGAAAGCGCTGCGTGCGCGTACCGAATCCTGTTTTTAACTCTAAACGATCGAATAATGTCTGTCACAACGTCTGGCTTTTCAATGTCACCGTCAATTACCACACCCTCAGGAAGCGGGACCTCGCTGTGCGTCCGCAGTGTCACATGACCGTGCGCATGAGAGAGCTCGACACATTTGACTGACCCCATAGAAATATCTACACCCGCCGCAGTCATAGCAAGCGATGGAGGAACCGAAACACCAAACCGCGGTAACCGCGGCGCACGTGTCTGCATGCTACTAGTATACGGTGTATTTGGGGTGTTTTATTTGGTTTTCACTAAAATCCAGATGCTCGCCACACAAACCAACCGATGAGTATAAGCATGAGCGCAACGGTAGAAATGTTGAGCATTCGTTCGCTCGAGGAGAGTGTGTCTGTTCCAAATGCATACACAATGTATGCAACCCCAAAAAACCTTAGCGCGCGCGCAATAGTCCACGCAACAAAAAACCAAAAAAAGTTTGTTCCCACAAACCCTGCCGCTACGACGATGGGGCCGTTCGGGATCGGCGTAAGCGCAGCAGCAAACGTCAAAAGCACCGCATGATCAGAAAAGAGTGAGGTCAATCGAGTAAGCAGGTCGGACGTATCCGCAATCGCTACAAAATATCTACCGAGAATGTCGAAGGCAAAAAAACCGATAAGGTAGCCGACGACAGCGCCGACCGTCGAGCTTGCTGTTGCGACAAACGCGATCCACACCCACCGCGACCTATCTGCAATCACCATCGCCGCCAAGAAAGGGTCAACAGGAATAGCAATCAAAAACGATTCGAGAAATGAGAGGGTGGCAAGTACTGGCTCAGCCTTACGCTTCTCAACTAATGTTTTAAACAAAAGCCACCAACGGAGTGCACGCGTTTGAAGTGCTCCTAAAAGTGACATGTCAGCGAATACGACTTCCAGCCTGAACCTGCTTGGTAGGAGAAAGTAGTGCAAAGGTGTCTCCCTCTCCAACCGCAAGGATCATACCGTTTGAGACAAGCCCTCGGATCACGCGGGGTTCAAGATTAGTAACAAATGGGTACTGTCTGCCAACCAGCTCTTCGGGTGAGAGAAATTCGGCAATGCCAGATAATATCTGACGCATCGCTCCTTCGCCGAAATCAACCTCAAGTCTAAGAAGTTTGTCAGAGTCAGGAACCCGCTCAGCACTCTTTACCGTTCCCACGCGAATCTCAACCTCTTTGAAGTGATCAATGGGTATCGCCATGTGAAGTTTTAGTGATGTAGCTGTTAAGAATTATCGCGGCGGCCTCTGCATCAACAGTCCTCAGGCCAGTGTGTACCCGCGCCTCCTGCGAGGTGTAGTACTCAGGTTCATAGTGAATTGTAACAGAAAGCGCGCGGCCAAGCTCCTCGGCAAAAGTGCGGGCTTTTTGTGCGACATTGTTGTCTTCCCCTTTGTTATCAATTGACTGCCCGACCACCACCAACTTGACGCCCATATCTTGGATCATCGCTGAAAGGTCGCGCATGAGTGTTTTGTCATTTGGAAATGTAGCCTTGGGAAAGGCGACTGACCCCGACTCGTCGGTAAGTGCGACACCAACACGCTTGGTACCATAGTCTATCCCCATCATTCGCGCCATAGAGCTAGTGTACTCGCTTTGCGCTCTCGGGTAAAACGCGATAGTATCGCACTGGAGGAGTCGCATAGTGGTCTAGTGCAGCGGTCTTGAAAACCGCCAGGTGTAACAGCCTCGCGAGTTCGAATCTCGCCTCCTCCGCTGCGAAATTTATGACCGACCTTTGAGGTCGTTTTTAAATTTTGCTGGCGAGATTCGAACGACGGAGGACGCGAAGGCGGCCGAGTCGGTGCCCAGACCGAGGCCAGCAGGCCTCGAGTCGCGGGCGAATCTCGCCTCCTCCGCAAAATAAGAAGCGAAGCGACTATATTTTGCGTGAGTCCTGAGCGAAGCGAATGGGCTCCGCTAGCGAAAGCGGGCTCCGCTTATAAAAAACCAGCTCGCGCTGGTTTTGTTCTTTGGGTAAAAAATCAGTAAAGGTAGCTGCGGCGGGAAGGTGGTTGATAAAACTGCTTTGCTCTAACCAGCTGCGCTTGTGCGTGGTCGCGCTCATCAGTCTCACGCTCTACAACTTTTGGTGCGCCGTGTGCACGACTCAATAGCTCGCGTTGAAAATAGCTCAACTTCACTTTTTTCTGCTTACCATTTCCCCGCTCGCTGATGGCGCGAAGTACCGTTCGAACGTCTGAGTGCACTTTTTTCTCACGCTCGTGCCGAGCCTTTCGCCAATTCTTTTTGTCTCCGTTAAACATAGTCATGGGGAGCATTGTAATCGTCGACTCTGTACTGTCAAGAATCCAATCTATCCACACCTCTGGGCCCTAGGGGTTGCGCTCATGGCTCAGGGTGTTACATTTCTCTTGGATTTATATCCATTTTGTCAGAAAACTAATCATGCAAAGAAGTGGCACACTCAAAGGAAGCGTACCGGTCACCTGAGTTTGGGAGCAAAATTACAAGCGTCCTCTTTGGCGTCTCGCGAGAGACGCTGAGTAACTATGCCCTACTCGAGCAGTCACTTTTGGATGCTCTGAAAAAAGATCGCTTTACCATCCTCGATGTGAGGAAAAGATATTTTGAGCCCGAGGGTATGACTATAGTGGTGGTACTCGGTGAGAGCCACGCCGCGATCCACACCTACCACGAACATAACTCAATGTCCTTTGAGGTCTCGAGCTGCCGCGGCCCGACAGACGGTATGGTCGCGTTCGAACACTTTATTTCAAAAATCCCACACAGGTATCACGAGACTGAACAAAAACCATATCGTATTGCAGAACCCAAAGAAAAACGCGGTACACTATAGGTCATGGAGCAGCCGGTCATAGTCGCCGAGTGGCAAGGTAGAGAAGCCGAGTTTACGCCAAAATCAAAAAGCTGGTACTGGACTGTTGGCATACTCTCGGGAGGCGCAGCCATCGCCGCATTTATTTCAGACAATATCCTGTTTGGGATTATCCTAATTCTCGCGGGAGCCACGACAGCGCTTGTCGGCTCTCGCCATCCCGCGGTACATACCTTTAAAATATCTAACCGCGGTATCCACATAGGGGATCAGGTATTTAGATTTGAAAACATACTCCGCTTCGCCATCGAAGAAGATCACCCTAAAAAACTACTGTTCGAGTTAAAGCAGGGGTTTGTCAAAATTATGACCATCCCTATTGGAGAGGTTGATTATCGAACCATTCGTACCGAACTTAAAAACAAGAACATCGAAGAGGTTGAACACCTCAATAGCGCGGCCGCCAGACTCTCAGACTGGATGGGATTGTCCTAACTAGGCACTAGACGTTATGGTTTAGGTTCTAGCTTTTAGAATACACAACTGATATATTTCGAGGGCGCTCCCGTCGTTCAATGGATAGGACATCTCCTTGCGGAGGAGACGATGTGGGTTCGATTCCTGCCGGGAGCACTAGAAAACCCGCCGAGTGGCGGGTTTTTATTATTTTCCTGCTTTGAGAAACTTGACGAGGCGGGACTTCTTGCGGGCCGCGGTGTTCTTTTTGATGATGCCGCGCTTCAGTGCCTTATCTATTGCCTGATAGGCAGCCTTGAGTGATTCGTCCTGCGCTTTTCGATCAGAGCCACGCGTATCTCGTGCGCCCTTCATTGTGTCGTGGAGCGTTCGCTTGCGGCGGAGATTCATCACGCGCTTTCGAGCAGCCTGACGGATCGCTTTTTTTGCCGACTTCGTAATAGCCATGGCTCGTACAATATCACATAGCCCCGCCTTCGCCAAGCTCTAGCGAGCGAGTACAATACAAGGATGATTGGTTCCCTCTCTGGCAGAGTGATAGGTCTTATCCGTGGAAGCGTCATTATCGAGGTCTCTGGTGTTGGGTACCGTGTCTCGGTAACTCCAGACACTCTCACCTCTCTTTCTGAGGGAGATGAGATGCGTCTCTGGACCTATCTCGCTGTGCGCGAGAACGCGCAAGATTTGTATGGCTTTCTTAACAAAGACGATTTACAGTGGTTTGAGCTTTTGCTCACCGTCTCTGGTATCGGACCAAAGTCCGCGCTGGCGATACTAAGCTCGGTCGACACAGGCTCTCTCAAAAGAGCTATTGAACACAACGACTCTGCTTCACTTGCACGGGCTCATGGCGTGGGTAAAAAGACCGCAGACAAAATAGTCCTTGAGCTTCAAGAAAAAGTGGGCACTGTCGAAACTAAATCTCAAGGAGAGAGTGGTGACGGCGACGTTATTGATGCACTTATCGGTCTCGGGTACTCAATAAAAGAAGCGCGCGACGCCGCCCGCTCTGTGCCGCGCGAAGTGGTCTCTACAGAGGATAAAATTCGTGAGGCGATACGCCTTGCGTCGCGCGCGTAACACATGCTCACCATTCTAAAAGCAATTATTCCTGAGCGAGTTGTAGAGCTTTTTCGCTCTCCCTACCACTATGCGCTCCAACTTATAGCCGCAACCGTCACGGGCTTCCCCGCAGAACGTATGGTGGTCATAGGTGTCACTGGCACCAAAGGCAAATCAACCGTTGCCGATATGCTCTTTTCAATTCTTACTAAAGCGGGGCACAAAACAGCACTTGCCTCTACAATTCGCTTTGTAACTCCACAAGGCGAGGAACCGAACACATTCAAGATGACTATGCAGGGAAGAGGTTTTATACAATACTTTTTGGCGAGAGCGCTTCGTGAAGGCGCAACTCATGCCGTGGTTGAGATAACGTCAGAGGGGACACTCCAGCATCGTCATAGATTTTTGGCACTTAATGCACTTATTGTCACCAACATTCAAAAAGAGCACATTGAGCGCCACGGTTCGTTTGAAAACTATGTTGCCGCCAAGCGCGCCATTGTGGCCGAGCTCGAACACTCTGCAAAAGCAAATCGTGCATTGATTGTGAATGCGGACATGAAAGAGCGCGAACAATTTATGAATGCGCGCGTCCCTAATAAAATAACCTTTTCACAGTCTGAGCTTGCCAGTGCGCCACACGTTCCTATCGCTGGCGACTTTAATAGGTTGAACGCGCTTGCCGCGCTCAAGGCGGCGGTGCATGTTGGGGTCCCGGAGACAGTGGCCCGCGAGGCGCTCGCGTCGCTCCCTACGGTACGCGGCCGAGTTGAGCGCATTGACGAGGGTCAGCCATTCACTGTGGTTGTTGACTATGCACACACGCCCGACTCCCTCAAAGCGCTATATGGCGCGTTTCCAGACAAAAAATTGATTTGTGTCTTGGGCAACACAGGGGGCGGTAGAGATAGGTGGAAGAGGCCCGAGATGGGAAAAATTGCTAACGAGATGTGCACAACAGTTATTCTCACAAACGAAGATCCCTATGACGAAGATCCTTTGGCAATTTTAAAAGAAATGTCTGAGGGAATGAGCCGCACCCCTACAATCATTTTGGACAGACGTGAAGCGATTAGACAAGCTCTTCACAACGCTCAAGATTTGTCCATCGATCAAGACGTGGCCGTTTTGATCTCGGGCAAGGGTACCGACCCTTACATCATGGGCCCCCGTGGAGAAAAAACTCCGTGGAGCGACGCCACAGTTACCCGTGAAGAACTGAAGAAAAGTATGGACAAGGCATAGTACACTAGCTCTATGGACGCGCTTCGTGATTTGTACTTTGTTATCTTTTTGGTCATAGCGCTGGGCTTGGCATGGTACTTTGCCGGCGGACCATCAAACTCGCTCTCGACTGATGGTCCCTTACTCAAAGCTCCGTGGGTTTCAAACAACGGGTCATTCTCAGTACCGCGTGTTGGGTACACCCCAGGGGCGAGTGGGAGCGGGAGCGCCTCTACAACCGAGAGCGGCTCTATCATCACAACAATCACAAACTACCTTGGAACTTTCAATGAAGTCGGGTCCCCGTACGCCGCATACGTGTCACTTGAAAAGGCGAACGCTGCAAGCGCTCACAAAGACGAGTATGTCACCATCAAGGTGAATAGTAAGGCACCTGAAAAGATAACCATTACAGGATGGCGCATCGACTCAACCGCAACATCGCTCGGGGTATCGCTCCCCCAAGCGGCCGAGCTACCCTTTCTCGGCACAGTAAATAGCCAAGCTCCCGTATCAATAAGTGCAAGCCAAAAGGTCTATGTCATTACCGGCCGATCTCCGAACGGTACCTCGTTTAGAACCAACCTGTGCACAGGATACTTTGAGCAGTTTCAGGATTTTAAACCACGCCTTTCGCTCAACTGCCCTGCCCCTACCGACGAGGCAGAGCGCAAACTTCCAACAGGAACGTATACCGATGAGTGCTACGACTTTGTACGCACACTGTCGCGCTGTGAGCTTCGAGTAAATGCTATCCCCCTTTCTGTCCCCGTTGCGTGTCAAAACTTTGTAAACGAGACGCTGACCTATAACGGCTGCCTCAACGATCATAAAAACGAACCGAAGTTTTATGGCGCTGAGTGGTATCTCTATTTAAACCGCGACCAAGAGCTGTGGCGCAATCGTTCAGAGCGTATCCGTCTCCTTGATGAAAATGGCAAGGTAGTCGACGTCGTTACCTACTAGCCGCGATAATTTCTCCAACAGAGAACTCCGACACCAGCAAGAAGTGGGCACATAACACCAAGGAGCGCGAGACCCGAGAGCGTCACCGTACTTGCCGTTGTAGCAAACAAAAAGTAGTAGAGCGCTGAGCCACTCCCAATAGACCCAAGCCACGAGATTAGTGAACCGACAAACGCCATCGCGCTCGCATCGTCTCCAACATCGTCAAAATCAACCGGTTGAGTAGCGTACCCGCCTTCGTATGCAAACGTGTGCGAGTGAAGGGCGCGTAGCGCAAGAAACTTTGACGACCCTGACTCTGTAATAAGCGTTAAGGGGTCAGTGTCAACACGTAAAGTATGAAAACCCACTTCGTGTCTTGATGTTTTTTGTATTGGCTCTTTGCGAAACATGCTACTTTCTCTTGCGCATTGATCTAATTTGATACAAAACTGTAAGCAGTGCTGCAAGCACTATCGCACCAATACCAAGAAACGGCAACAGAGCAATAAAAGCTTTTACCGCGGGAAGGACAAATGACATATAGATGGCTGCTGCAACAAGAAAACCACTCACGCCCAGTATCCCGGTCCACACGAGTCGTGCCCAAAAATTACCAAAAGGTGGCTCCCCAACCCCATCGCCTTCTGGGTCAAGCATCCCTCCACCAAATGCGAGGGTGACTTCGCGAGAAGAGCTCTTTGCAATCTGACTTCTCAAATCTGGCATCTTTTCAAGAAGCGCCTCAAAATCGTGTCCACGGTGAAAAGCGGCAAGCAGCTCGGGCGACTTTGCCCTCTCTTGTATAGAGGAGACAACGCCCTCAATGTGAGCATTTGTCTTTTCTTTTGGTAGAAATGTACTCATACTTTGTATTATACCACACTTGATACTAAAAAGTCAAGCAATTTTCGTCCTAAAATGTCCAATAAAAAGAGTACTAGCGACGAGACTTTTTTGCCCTTCGCTTCTTTCGTCTATTTTTACGATTCTCTATTACTTTTCTGAAAAACCTAATTGTCTCGCTTACAAACCAAACCACTGATACTACAAACGCGGCGCCCAGTAGTACCAAAGGTACTGATGGGGCTCCAACAATTCCAGCTAATAGTGCGGGTATAAGGATGCTTCCCGACCAAGCCGCCACAAGCGGTGCGAGAAGCCAAGCTCCTACCCACCCAGCAGCTCCAAGGCCACCCTCTGGCACTCCTTCAACATGGTCTCCATCCTCGCCGTCGTCCTCTTCATCGTCGTCAGTCAATAGTGGCTCAATCATTGCGCGTGTCTCGGGGCGTACTTGTGGCGGTACATCAAACACGTCTAGGTTTTCGATCACTAACGGCATAACGGAAGTCTCGCGCTTGCCCGCGGCAAGCCGTACCTCTCCTAACTCGGCTTTGTGTTCTTGTTCGCGTGACATGCTATTTCTTTTTTGAAGAACCTTTCTTAATTTCTGCTGCGGCCGTGCTTTTGTTGCCAGCACGCTTTGAGCCCTCAACAACTTTTTTAACTCTTTCAGACTTAGTTGTTATGGCGAGAAGCGCGACAGTGATGTAGTACAGAACAACTGGAGCAAGAAATGCTGCTGTCCAAATCCCAAGAAACGCTGCCCCAGTGAGCACTGTGTATCCTGCAGCTTTGAGTGCGAGCCCAATAAATGGTGTCGCCATGGTGGCGATCATAGCCATCCATGCCGAGTATGCGCCTATCACGGTCCCTGTTGCCCATGTGTAAGGACCCTTACCACGAACAGGTGCAACGCCCTCATCCTCTCTCATAATTTCTTCTATGGAGCCTGTTTCTGGGTTTGCGTCCTCATGCCCGCTCGTTGACGCAAGCGCAAGCTTGGCCTCAGTAACTATTGGGACCTCGATTCCCTCAAGACCTTTTTGTGCCAAAAGGCCAGCATTGGTCTCAAGTGCGCGGCGTTCTGGTGTTTTTGCTTCCTCTGCAGACATATAAAAGGCTAGTTATTTAGTATCATCGGATTATACACCCAAATAGTATAAAAGTCAAGCACTGAGGTGGTTGAGCGCTATCCCCGCCGCGACGGCGACATTTAACGATTCCTTACTCCCCTGCATGGGGATCTCAACTATCTTGTCTGCCATGTTTAGGGCTGTAGCCTCTACGCCCTCTACCTCATTACCCACAATTAGGGCCCACGATGCGGGAGGTCGCACTTTTTTGAGTGGCACTGAACGTTCGTCCTGCTCGAGTGCAATAAGGTGAATTGATTTGTCTTGCTCTCTAAGCTCTGCAATACAGCCGGCCATGTCTTTGTGCTTTTCCCACCGCACTGACTTTTCAGCGCCCAAGGACGCTTTAATTAGCTTTCCCATTGGCCTACCGTACCTGTCAATCGGGGACGGAGTATATCCGACAAGACACACGCAATCGACCCCAAAAGCGTCCGCCGAGCGGAGCATAGACCCGACATTCTCTGCCGAGCGAATGTTGCTGAGTATTAAAACGCGCATCGTTAGGTATAGATGTCGAGTTTTTTGTGCCCTATCACCGTTTTTGACCCATCCCAGTATTTATAGACATGCGTTTTTGAGTAGGGTGAATGGTCTATCACCTCAACAAGTTGGCAATTATTCCCCTCCCACCGAAAGCCCGTGCCCGCCTCTGCTCCCCACGGCAGTGGCCAATGCCCCACGCGCCGCATCCTAGCCTCATCTACGGGATAATCAAACCAGCTATCCGAGTACCGCTCGCTCATACGGGCACAGTATACTGTTCGTATGGCAGAGGCAAGTAGCCTAAAAGTGGAAACGGTTGGTCCTCCCCTCAGCATCGAGGAGGAAAGAAAAGTTGAGAAAACAGTAAAAGCTGAGATAGAAAGGAATTATTCTGATCAGAAAATTCACGATCACTTTAAAGTTCCTGCGGGGCAGCTCACGAGAAAAGAACTCAGCGACGTCAGAAAGTATGCACGCTATGCACTCACTGAGATTTTAAAAGCAGCAGTCACCTCGCCCATTGCTGCAGACCAGTGCGGCAACACCAAGGACCGCGTGGCCTGTGCATCAGAGCTTGTACTCAAGGTCTCATTTCATGAGCTGTGTCACTCGTTTGGGTCATACGAGAGCGACGGGCGTGTAGTACCTGATTTCCTTCTGCTCAAAAACCAGTCATACGACGAGAAGCTTTTGCGCGACGAAGTGCATACCTTTACCTACTGGCCTGAGTACGAACAGGTACCGCTCTACCTCACGCTCACTGACGCAGCTCTGACAGAGCAATGGATACAGCGATATGAGGAGCGCTACGGTGGTGAGCCGGTGAAAAGTAGGCGCGACCGTGTGTTCCAACTGTCCCAAGAGATGCGGTCAGTAGACAGAACTTCTTTTGAAGCTGTGTTTGACCTTAGCCAAAAGGTGGTGCTTCTTATGTTTGAGATAGTCACTGCAGAGCTATTGCGCAGTTCAAATCAACAGTCTCAAGGCGGGCCTGTAGGACCCATTATTTCTCACATCGACAAATTTAGAGAAGAGATCAAACACTCAAACGCACAGCCGAACCTCGCTAAAAGAATTCTTAACAGTCCTGACCAAACCAACAAGGCGCACGCGAGAAAAATCTTTACCGCCTACACTGCTGGCGACAAAAAAGCAGTATTTAACGAGGCAATCGCCATAATGCGAAAAGTGATGAGAGACAAGAAGCTGTAGCAACAATCGATTGTAAAGGGCGCCGTTGGCTGATATAAATGACTTGACCGCCCGTAAGCAAAGCTTTCGCGCGGCTCCTCGAAGGTCATGAGCGCAAGCGCTCGCGACTCTTCTCGTCACCGCCCGTAAACAAGGTTTGCGGACGTCATTCGGAGACAATACTAGCAAGCTGTGTTGTCCTCCTCATTTCCGCCCGTAGCTCAGTTGGTAGAGCAGCTCCCTTTTAAGGAGACGGTCCCTGGTTCGAGTCCAGGCGGGCGGACCAATAAACTGCAGTTCACTTTTTCAACAAAAATACCTCGACCAAATCTTCGAGGTCGCCGCGACCCATGCGTGCGTGATGATACAGATCGACAAGTTCAGCTGAGAGCGCTTCTGCTTTGGGGAGTCCAATTTTTTGAACCGCACTTTTTGCTTTTCGATAGGGATAATCCTTCATACCAGCTTCGGCAGCGCTTTTTGTTTTAGCAGCGAGCACCATACCACGCACTGACCACGCCAAGGCGCCGTGCACCTCTTCTGGTTCAGTCCCGATCTCCATAAGTGTTCGATACGTGACCCACGCGCGCTTCCTGTCCCCCGCAGAAAAGGCATCGGTGAGCGCGAAAACATTAGGTGGCGGTTCTGGCTCGGGCTGGGCGGGGAGGTCAAATGCTGTTACCTCTACACCTGCGGGGATCTTTTTTTTCAGGTCAGCTGAAAGCTTGTTTTCAATTATGATCACCTGCGCATCAGCGTCAGAAAAATCCTTACAGTGCTCCTCGACCAACGCCTCTCCCTCTGTTTCGTCGAGTGGGTGGTCAAGAATAAGTGTAAGTTTTTGTGCAAACATTCCGCGCTGACCAAGAAATCCGAGCATATTGGAAAAAGATTCTCCCCCCTCTCCAAACTTCACCACTTCCGTCCCTTGGGCGAGTACAGTGGCGGCATTTTTTGCTGCGCTGCCGTCAGTGCCAATAAAAAATTTAAGCATGCTCAATCGGCTCAAGTTCCCCCCAGTTTTGCCCCGCTTCTGCCGAGATCAAAATCGGGACTCCGTTTGTCTCTGCGCGCGTCAATACGTTCTCCATGACAAACTTTACCTTCTCTGCTACTACCTGCACAACATCTTCGTCAACTTCAAATATTAATTCGTCATGAATCTGAAGCACTATCGCGGCCCTGTTTTGAAACTCAGCGCTAAACAAGTCATGGATGCGTGTCATGGCAATCTTAATAATATCGGCTTGCGTTCCCTGCAGGGGCGCATTGATCGCCATGCGTTCTGCAGAGGCGCGAATAAACGGAAGCTTTGACTTCATCCCTGGGAAGAAGCGCTTGCGCCCAAAATATGTGGTGGTATAGCCCGTCCGCATCGCCGATTCTTTTGTCTTTTCAAGATAGCGTGCAAGAGTGTCAAAAGTCTCAAAGTATCGATTATAAAATTCTTGCGCTTCCTTTCGATCAGTGCCAAGATTTTCGCGCAGAGCATTCACCCCCATACCGTAGAGAATTCCGAAGTTAATGACTTTGGCGCGGCGTCGCATCTCTTTCGTCACATCGCTTTGAGGCACTCCAAAAACCTGTGACGCTACCGCAGCGTGGACATCTTCTCCCCTTCTAAAAATATCAGTCAATTTTTCATCTCCCGACAGTATCGCTGCTATCCTCAGCTCGATTTGCGAGTAGTCGCACGCGACAAGTTTTTTGCCCTTCGGCGCTACAAATGCGCGACGTATACGCCTCCCCAGCTCTGTCTTGGTCGGGATGTTCTGTAGATTTGGGTCTCGACTTGAGATTCGCCCTGTAGTAGTTCCTGTTTGAGAAAAGGTGGTGTGGAGCCTCCCTGTGCTATCTAAAAGCGGCGGGATAGCGTCAATGTACGTACCCAACAACTTATTGAGCTCGCGGTACGACAGTATGTCAGCGACAATCGGATTATCCGCTGCGAGCTTTTGAAGTTCAGACTCTTTAGTTGAGAGCTGGCCCGTAGCGGTCTTTTTTTGGCGCGCGCCTGCAAGACCAAGCTTTACAAACAAAATATCGCCAAGCTGTTTTGGGGAATTGATATTAAACTCCTCCCCCGCTGCCTTGTAGATAGCCTGTGAGCGTACATCAAGCTCGCGATGATATTCATCAGAGAGCTCTTTGAGATACGCGCTATCCACCAAGACCCCGTGTGCATTAATGGCATCAACCACATCAACAAGCGGCGCTTCGATTTCTGCATACACCTTGTCGAGCCGCTCCTTGGCAAGCATGGTCAAGAGCTTCCTGTGTGCGTCAGCAAGTTTTTTTTCTTTTGACACCGCGAAAATATCATCAAGTGATGGGTTGGTGGTGTCAGAGTGTAGGAGCCACACCATCACTGCACACTCTCGAAAAAGACGTTCTTCCTCTGTCGTTAGCTCGCGCACCTCTAGCACAGTCGATTCTTTGAACACTCCTCGCTCCTCGGCGAGTGCGCGAACGCGTGGCACCAGAGAACGAAAGCCATGTGCATTGCATAGCGCCACAAGCGCCTCAATGTCGAGCGTCTCGACAAACGACTTTTCGGGCTCAACAAATTGTATCGGCGCATCAGTGCGTATGGTGGCAAGCACTTTTGAAAATAAGGCCTCGTCCTCATGGTCCACGACCAACTTCTGGAGGCGCGCCTTAAACCCGCGCTTTACCAGTGCATCCTTGTCTTTTTTAAGCGCTGCATACATGTCCTCGATAGACCCAAACGCCGTAATAAGCTCGGTCGCACCTTTCTCGCCTATTCCTGGGATACCAATAATATTGTCAGAGCTATCACCCGCTATTCCTTTGTAATCGGGGATACGCTCTGGAGAAAATCCATACCGCTCAACAACTGCTTTTTCGTCGTACAAAATCGTGTCTTGAATTCCCTTGCGTAAGGTGTACACGCGCACCCTATTGTCATCAACGAGCTGCATCGTGTCCATGTCTCCTGAGGCGATAATGACATCGAACGTGTCTTTGATTGCGGTCGCGATGGTACCGATGATGTCGTCAGCCTCAAACCCCTCTGCCTCATAGAGCGGTATCTTGAATGCAGCGAGAACCTTGCGGGACTCCGTTATCTGAGTACTCAGCTCTTCATCAGTTTTTGGACGCGTAGCTTTATACTCTTTATAGACGTGGTGCCGGTGTGTTGGCCCTGGGAGATCGTATGCTGCGACAATATGGTCTGGTTCAAGATCTTTAATGAGCTTTAGGAGCATGGTGGTAAGTCCATACACCGCGCCAACGGGTGACCCCGAGGGGGATGTGAGCGGCGGGAGCGCGTGATACGCGCGATGTATAATCGCGTGCGTATCTAAAAGTACAAGCGTCTCTCGCTTTTTAGGTGCGGGCATACTCGATAGTCCGCGCACCCACGTCCACAACAGTAAACTTCAAAATAGGTGCATCTTGCGGAAAATCAAGAAGCATATTCTCTGGCCACTCGACTAAGATGAGATTTTTTGGATCTTTTAGAAAGTCCTGCCACCCGATGGTGTGCGCCTCCCACGCCTTTAGACGATAGGCATCGACATGAATGAGAGATGTAAATGGCGGATGCGCTATCTCATACCGCTGTGCAAACACAAAAGTCGGGCTCGTGATAGCGTGCGATGCACCAAGCGCATGTGCCACTGATTGTACAAACGTAGTTTTCCCCGCGCCCAACTCTCCCGAGAGACCGATTACGTGTGCGCGCGGCCCCTCCTGCGCTGGCAGATCTTTAACAAATTGAGTTGCAAATTCGTCAAGCTCTCCGAGCGTCACTCTCATCTCACCATGATACCATTTTTGTATGGCTGATTTATCTACGGATCTAAAACTCCAAGAGCTCAAGCACCGCGAGGAAGAAGAGCTCGCCTCTATCTTGTCCCAAAAATATGGCGCAACGTATATCGACCTCTCACGCGTCACCATTAACTCCGACGCGCTGAGACTCATTGCAGAGAAGGATGCGCGCGCGGCCGAGGTTGCTGCCTTTGACCTTACGGGCAAAACCATATCCCTCGCCATGCGCTCGCCCATAGGCAAGGGCGCTACTGAAGTGAAGGCCGAGCTTGAAAAGCGCGGGTACGGGATCAAAGAGTTTATGGTGTCGCACGCGAGTCTTGAAGCAGCGTGGACACGGTACAAAGACCTCTCGTTTGCAACCGAGACAAAAGAAGGTGTCATAGATATCTCGTCTGACGACCTTACCAAGCTTATCGAGGACATCCACTCACTGCCTGATGTATCTCGTTCGCTCAAAGGTGTGGACTCGCTCAATCGTGCCTACCGTATCTCACGCATTGTCGAGGTGGTTATGGCTGGTGCCTTTGCGGTGGGTGCCTCTGATGTACACATTGAGCCTGAGCAAAAAGATGTTCGTGTACGGTACCGACTTGACGGTGTGCTAGCTGACGTCGGAAGGTTTGATCACGACACACAGAAGCTGCTACTCTCGCGAGTCAAACTTCTCTCGGGACTCAAACTCAATATCCATGACACCGCACAGGACGGACGATTTAGCGTCACGCTCAAAGGGTCGGAGATTGAGATACGCACCTCTATCATCCCCGGTGCGTATGGCGAGTCTATCGTGATGCGACTTTTGGATCCTGAAACAATTTCAGTGCCGTTTGAGGCGCTGGGTATGGAGCGGCGACTCAAGGAGCTGGTGGACAAAGAAATCGTTAACCCAAACGGCATGCTCCTTAACACGGGCCCTACCGGAAGCGGTAAATCAACCACCCTCTATGCCTGTATGAAAAAAATCTCGACTCCTGAAGTCAAGATTATTACTATTGAAGATCCTATCGAGTATCACGTCGTTGGTATTGTACAAACACAAGTTGATAAAAATTACACCTTCCTTCAAGGGCTTCGTTCTGCACTGCGCCAAGACCCTGATGTGATTATGGTTGGTGAGATTCGCGATGAAGAAGTTGCAAAAACTGCAATAGATGCGGCGCTCACGGGACACTTTGTGTTCTCAACACTCCACACTAACAACGCGGCGGGCACCTTCCCGCGCTTGGCCGACCTTGGTGTTGATCCAAAAGTGTTTGGCTCAGCAATCAACGTTGCCATGGCACAACGCTTGGTACGAAAGCTCTGTGACAAGTGCAAGAAGGAACGGCCGCTCGAGCCAAAAGACGCAGAACGCTTTAAAAAAGTCATTGATGGACTTCGCGACAAGTCGGTGGTGCAGGGCTCGGTGGGTAAAATCTTTGCTCCCGCGGGGTGTCCCGAGTGCAACAACACTGGCTACAAGGGACGAATCGGTATCTTTGAAGCCATTGTGATGGATGCTGAGATGGATACACTTCTCCGTACGCTCCCGTCAGAGCATGAGATACAGGCTGCGCAGAAAAGACGTGAGCTGATGCTTATGCCAGAGGACGGCGTGGTCAAAGTATTAAATGGCGTAACGTCGCTTGCTGAGCTCGAACGCGTCGTTATCCTCGACGACGCGCTCGCATAAATTACTTTTTTATAAGTTCGAGAGGATCAATAGTGCTGTCTACGCCTTCGAACAAATCTTTTTGTCTCTCTTTAAGTAATACTCTTCCGTTTGCTGGGAACGGTATATTCCACCCCTCTCGAAACTGAGCCCCAATCGCGTGCCGGCCAGATGAATGCTTAAAAAGATGAGCGACCCAAACTCTAAAAGCAAATTTGTCATACCAACCAAATGCAAAAAATACATTACCCTTCTTTAAACCATCTACTATCTCTGGGTAGTCCTTTAAATTTTCTGATATGTGCTCGAGGTCTGCTCTGTTTACAAGGCGAGTTCCATACTTAGTCTTTAAATACTGAAGCGCAGCATACGTCGACTTCCCCACAAGTTCAGGAACCTCAACAACTTCAAACCCACGGTGGGCAACTCTCTCTACTGACTCCCCTAGTTCTCCAATAGCCATAACTAAAAGTATACTTGACTTCCAGACATTTGTCAAGTATAGCTACAGAAGCCCTTCCATTAGCTTTCTGTGCTCTTCATAAAATATTCTAGGGTTTGTGTCCCAATTAATAAATATCTTGGTTATAAAATTCATAAGTTGTGGCATTGAACGTGCGCGTTCAATCTCGCCTGAAGTAGAGAATATCCTCGTTACAAAAAGATCTACCTTTTCCTGCTCCGTTAGATTTTTTCGTTTCTGCACTTCTGCAATTACTTCAGAAACCTTGTGATTATTGTTAAAGAAAAAGGTGGCAAGACGCTCCTCCATATTGTTAAGCTCGTTATGCTTATTTCCAAACACAAGTTCGTGTAAAGGACGGGCCTCTCGTTGAAGATAAATCGGCCGCAGTGTGCGCACATCGCGCCCTCCCTTGCTCATAAGTCTGTGCATTAGTACATGCATAACGTCGTGGTACACAGCAGTGCCGGGGTCAATATCAAGTTTCCCATCGTCGATCATTTTAACCACTTCTGCGAGAGGCTTTTGCGAGCCATCTTTTCTATCAAGCTTATATACGCGCTCAACGGCTGCGATGATGAGTTGTTGAATCGCCAATTGAACAAAAACTTGAAACTCAGTGAACTCTTTGTCAGTTATAGACTTCTCGGGCATGAAAAAGAACCTCGCCATGTACTTTTTTGAAACCAGCGCTTCGCGAAACTTGCGCTCGGTCAGGCGGTCTACGGCATCATTGATTTGAGGGCTAAATTCGCGACACGAGGAGATGAGGAGTTTGGTCTCTTTGGCCTCATTTTTCTGCATACACGCAGTGTACCAAAACAAAAAAGCCACTCCACTCCAAGCGACACTTTGCATGAATGGTGGAATGCGATTGAGGAGATCGAGAGTACGTGAGCCGAAGCTCATAACCGGCGAATCCTTACCACAAAGCCACGGCGTCGCTTAGAGGGGACTGGCTTTCTAAAAAAGAACGCTCCCACTGAGGGAGGAGGGCATGCTATCATATTAGAACACCTATGTCAAGTATCGACCCTAAAGCGACTCAACCTCCCGACACCTCACTTGATCAAACGCTGCGCCCTACTCGGTGGGACGAGTACATCGGCCAAGAACAAATAAAAGAGAACCTGAGAGTTTTAATTACTGCAGCGCGCGAGCGTTCGCACGCCCCTGAACACACTCTGCTCTACGGCCCTCCTGGACTCGGCAAGACAACACTTGCCCACCTTATCGCCGAAGAGCTTCAGAGCCCTATTAAATCGACTGCAGGCCCCGTCATTGAGCGTGTTGGCGACCTTGCTGCCATTCTCACCAACCTTGAACCAAACACCATCCTCTTTATTGACGAGATTCATCGACTCAACAAGTCTGTCGAAGAGGTTTTGTATCCCGCGCTCGAAGCTGGCAAGCTCGACATCATCATAGGTAAGGGCCCATCGGCGCGCACTATTGAACTTGCGCTCCCCCCGTTTACCTTAGTCGGCGCCACAACTCGCATAGGCCTTATCTCTTCTCCGCTTCGGTCGCGTTTTTCAGGCGGCGTCTTTCAGCTCGATTTTTATTCTGACGCTGACTTGGGGCGCATACTGAAGCGTTCTGCATCAATACTTGGGGTAGACATTCGTGACGAAGCGGTTACTGAGATAGCAAAGCGTGCGCGCCGTACCCCACGTACCGCAAACTATTTATTAAAGCGCGCGCGCGACGTTGCCCAGCTCAATCGCTCTGCCATTACCAAAGAAGTGGCCGAGAAGGCGCTTGCTATGATCGGCATTGACGAGGCGGGTCTCACTCCATCTGACCGCCGAATCTTAGACGCCATAGTTATGAAGTTTGGAGGCGGCCCTGTCGGGCTCGGCACGCTCGCGGCAGCTGCTGCTGAAGAGGTAGACACTATCGAAGACGTTTATGAGCCATACCTAATGCAGGAAGGATTTTTAGAGCGCACGCCGCGCGGCCGCGTCGCCACCGACCGCGCCAAAAAACACCTTGGTGGACACTACCAGAACAAATTAGGCTGAAGCTTCAGCTTTTTTGACTGCCTTATCGAGAGCTGGGGTTGATACCAGCATACTGTCACGCATGTGTTGCAAAAGTTTGCGCTTTTTACAAATAGCTACCAAACTATTCACCCTCTTTTGCAGGTCATCTGGTGACAAAATAAGAGAGTCCATACTCAATCTCCCCACCAATAAACGAACCGCGGTTGCTGCTTGGTCATCACTCCCTGTGCTAACCATATCAAAAAGCGCGTCATGAAGACCGGTGCCAACTCTTTTGAGCTCATTCTCTTCTGATGTAGTAAGATTTCCCCTTGGTACACCACTCTCAAGTTTTTCTTTACTCATAGGGACACTATACCGACCGCTGACCAGCTGTCAAAACATCGCTAAAAACGTTACGATGGGTTGGTGAAACATACAGATACTGTTTCTCTTGCCATTGACCCAGGGTATGACCGCGTCGGTGTCGCAATCTTTGAAGGAAAAAAGATTTTATTCTCGACATGCTTCTCGCCCGACAAAGGTCCCTTCCCAATGCGGTTGGCGGCAGTGTATGCGTTCGTCAGTGACACAATTAAAAAACACCGCCCTGAGTCTCTCGCACTCGAAACACTTTTCTTTAGCAAGAATGTAAAGACCGCTATCGCAGTCGCTGAAGCTCGGGGTGTGATCCAACTTGCTGCTGCAACGCACAACGTTCCCATATATGAGTACTCGCCCCAAGCGGTAAAAATAGCCGTGACTGGCGTGGGCAATGCGTCAAAAGACGCGGTGATTCGCATGGTAGATAAATTAGTAGTGCTAGGACCCAAGAAGCGCCTTGACGACGAATACGACGCCATAGCGCTTGGTATTGCGCATACTGCTACTCGCGTCTTATCCACACGGTAGTGTGTCCAGTGCCCCTTGCACGAATGACAGCATTCGGTAAGAATAAAAGCGTCTAGGAGACTAGAATAAAACAATGGACGATCCAAAAAAGAAAAAGGTTGGCGACAATGATGAGCTTGATGTTGATGCAGTAGAGGATGTGGTTGTGGGAGAAGCCCCTGACGAAGAAGATGCGGAGAGTGAGTGGACAGACGGCATCGAGGATACCGAGGACGAATACTAACCAAAACCCCGCGATCGCGGGATTTTTAAATTATCTTTACAAATCGATGCTTGCCGATCCTGTATATCCCCTCCTCAGCCGCCTCGTTGAAATTAAGTATTTTCTTCTTCAGAGTTAAGTTTGTGACTGCCCCTTGTTCAACTAATCTTCTGAGCTCACTGTTTGAGGAAACAACTTTGTTTTGAACAAGCACGTCCAACACTGTCAACAAACCTTTTTTATGAATAACCTCAACGTGATCAGGGATCTCGCCTTTTGAAAAAGTGTTTTCGAAGTTTCTTCTTGCCTCTCGTGAGGCATCAATTCCGTGATACATAGAAACAATTTCACTTGCAAGCTCAAGTTTTGCGTCTCTAGGGTTTTCCAAGCGAAGTAGTTCCTGTGTTCGTTCAATAGGCAGCCGTGTAGTGTGTGTGAAGTAGTGCATCATGATCGTGTCAGGTATGCTCATAACCTTACCAAACATATCGTTTGGTGCGTCATTTAGGTTTATTGTATTACCCCAACTTGAACTCATTTTTCTTCCATCTGTTCCAGGAATAATCTCGGTCATCAGAATATTTTGAGGGGGTTGACCAAACTTTCCTTGCAAACTACGACCTGCAAGTAGATTAAATTTTTGGTCAGTTCCGCCAAGCTCAACATCCGCCTTAACTGCAACCGAATCATATCCTTGCATCAAAGGGTACAAGACTTCGCGAAGCGAGACACGTTTCCCCGCATCAAGTCTCCGTTTAATATTCTCGCGCGCAATAAAATCTGCAACAGAAAACTGATCTGCCTGTTCCCCAATGTCTGCGTAATTAAGCTTAAGCAACCACTCCGAATTACGTCTAACCTCCATAAGCTCAGGGCGTAATAATTTGTGCATTTGTTCAACGTAAGAAGTGAGGTTCGTTTGCACCTGCTCTGCCGTCAACATTGGTCTCTCGCTTTCCTTGTCAGAGGTATCGCCCACAACCCCCGTTGCATCTCCAATAATAAAAACTATCTTATGTCCAAGGTCTTGGAAATCCTTGAGTTTAAGAATCGTAACAGCTCGTCCAATGTGAAGATTTGGGCTAGTTGGGTCTATCCCAAGTTTCACTCGAAGCTGGCGACCGCTTTTTAAAAGGCTCCTCAACGACTCAGCGCTAGGAAGAATCTCAGCAACACTTCGAACCAGTAGCTGCTCAATCTTTAAGTCGTCTGTGCTTACCTTTGGCTCTGACTTCCAAAACATAGCCATACTGTAGCATCATGGTAGGATTTCTTCATGCTCCGACGGTTTTCCCCTCGCACTATGCGTGACCTTTTGCTCCTTTTCGGGTCGCTCATACTCATAGTCACAGGACTTGTTGCGCTGTGGGCTTCATCGCTTAAAATCCCTGACGTCCAGTCGCTCTACGAGCGCAAGGTGACCCAATCAACAAAGATCTACGACCGGACAGGCACTGTTTTGCTTGACGACTTGGGAGATAACGTTGCCCGAACGGTGGTACCCCTCTCAGACATCTCAGAACACGTCCAATTGGCTGCCATAGCGATTGAGGACAGTGAGTTTTACTCGCACAGCGGCATCCGTCTCACGTCTATCATTCGCGCAGTGCTTGCCAACATCACTGGGTTTGACTATTCACAGGGCGGCTCGACCATCACCCAGCAGGTGGTCAAAAATTCAATCCTCACCACCGACAAAACGATTACCAGAAAAATAAAAGAGTGGGTGCTGGCTCTCAAGCTCGAGCAGAGCATCCCTAAAGACAAGATTCTTGAGCTGTACCTTAATGAGACACCGTACGGCGGAGCTATTTATGGTATCGAAGAGGCCTCAATGACCTTTTTTGGAAAGCACGCAAAGGACATAACGCTCGCTGAGGCAGCGTACCTTGCCGCGCTCCCACAAGCGCCAACCTACTATTCACCGTACGGCAACCACCTTGACGCCCTTGATCAGAGAAAAGACCTTGTGCTGACACGCATGCGGGAATTAGGGTTCATCACCGAAGGAGAGAAAACGAGTGCCATGCAGGAAAAAATCTCATTTCAACCACCACAAACGGCAGGGATCCGTGCGCCGCACTTTGTTTTCTTTGTTCGCGAGCAGTTAGAACGTGAGTTTGGGCAGAACGTGCTTGAAGAGAACAGTTGGCGCGTTATCACTACACTCGACGCAGAGCTGCAAGCAAAGGCCGAAGAGATAGTAAAAGCAAGTGCGCTAAAAAATGCGGTTGACTTCAACGCATCAAATGCTGGTGTGGTAGCGCTAGACCCAAAAACAGGCGACATTCTCACCATGGTAGGGTCTCGCGACTACTTTGATAAAGAAATAGATGGGAACGTGAATATCGCAGTGGCAAAGCGACAACCAGGTTCGTCATTTAAACCATTTGTGTACGCTGCCTCATTTCTTAAGGGATATGCTCCAGAGACTACTCTATTTGATGCGGCAACCCAATTTTCGACCGAGTGTCCTATTGACTCGACAAGCGACGTAGCTCCCTGCTACTACCCACAAAACTATGACCAAAAGTTTCGCGGCCCTATGGCGCTTCGGGATGCTCTCGCTCAGTCGGTTAACATAGTTGCCCTAAAATTGTTGTACCTCGTTGGGCTCAACGACGCCTTGGCGCTTGCTCGCTCTGTAGGGATCACAACACTCGAAGGCGGAGATCGCTATGGCCTCACATTGGTGCTTGGTGGTGGTGAAGTGACACTGCTCGAACTCACCTCTGCATATAGCGTGTTTGCTAATGAAGGCG
>CAYHUS010000004.1:2326-25856 GCA_964359715.1 uncultured Candidatus Saccharibacteria bacterium | reverse complement strand
GATTGCGCGATGGCTTACACCAAACGGCACATCGCTCTCGCATGGTGGACTCACCCCCGACATCATAGTTGATATCACAGAAGAGGATATTAAGGAGGGGAGAGATCCGCAATTAGAGCGCGCTGTACAATATCTCTTGAAAGGACAATAATGACCCCATGAAGGTCATTTTGACCGCAGATGTTAAGAAGGTTGGCTCGAAGGGTCAGATCGTGTCTGTCGCTGATGGGTATGCGCTTAACGTACTTATTCCAAGTAAAAAGGCAGTTACCGCAACGCCTGAAAACATAAAAAAACATGAGCAAGCAGAGAAGGATATCAAAGATCGAGCAGCACATGCAGCACAGGACGCGGCGCTTCTTTTGAAAAGCGTAGACGGTAAGACAGTAACGATAGTTGCAAAAGCAGGGGAGACTGGGACTTTGTTTAAGTCTCTTCATGCAGATCTAATCTCCGCCGCACTTAAGTTAGAGCTCAATGCAACAATCCCTGAGAGCGCTCTAGTTCTTGAGAATCCAATTAAAAAGACCGGCACTTATTCAGTGCCAATCAAGCTCTATGGGTCAAGCGCGCAAGTTACGGTAGAGGTAAAAAAGTAAGACTCTATATCGCAGGACTTAACATAATGGCGTACGTAATTCTTGATGATGTACCACTTGTGCCCGAGCGGTGAAGCGCGCCATTAGGGCCACACGTATGCACACACAAAGAATTATCTCTAAATCTCACTATAGGTCCGCGCTCTGATTCTGAATACTCGGTTGAGCGGCCTTGTAGTGTTCGAACAATCCTAAGGCGATTGCTGTAGTTAATGGGGCCGCTTGCAGTGCCATCACGGTGCCAAATCCGTATACTTTGATCGCGAGCAGCATCAATACCAAGATACTCTGACTCAACCACGTAATTTGGAAATTGTTTGAGAACTGACAGTATTTCCTCTGATAACTCGTCCCATAGTGCAGTAAGTGCCGCGTCATGGGTAAAGTGAGATTTGTTAGCAAAAAGTCGTGCCTCAAGCTCTTCCGTATTGTTTGTTTGAATGCCCTTAATCTTAAAAAAATCCCACACTATTGGCCCATTGTAGTGTTGGGCAAGTACAGTTGAGTCCTCAGAAAGCGGTAATCCGTCTATTGCGGCCACCTGTGCACCGGCTCGTATCGCAGGAAGTAGGTCGCGAAGGTTATTCACTCGCCGTGCATAGTTCTCACTAGTGTTTAACTGTTTTTCTTTTCCCATAGTGCTATGTAGGCTTTAACCAAACAGCGAATGCAATGCGATGCTCAGCCCACTCATCTGGTGGTGGGCAGCGGTGCCACGCACCTGTAGGACCAGTTGTGAGAAGTACTCCAGCGCCGTTAGGTAACTTGACCGCGCCACTACCTACTTTGTCCAATGCTAGCTCGGTAGATGGGCCCTGTATAGTTCTTACATAGCGAAGTAAACCGGTGACTCCCGAGGTTTCCTTTTCGTTATCACGGTGCCACGGAGTGATAAGCTCGTTAGGGACTAAAAGAATACCTACCTTGTCGAGGGTGTATTGAGGAAGCGAATCGCGGAGCATCACAAGATCTTTGGCCATCGTATCAAATATGATGATCATGGCTTTTTTTGTATCTGCATCACTGTGCAAGGACTCGATGTGCTGGCACAGCTCATTACGGATTTTTTGGATTTTCTTGACTGCTGTATTGGGTCTATATTTGACCAGCGCGTCTCGAGTTTTGGATACATGGGCTGAGAGTGCTAGAGACTGGCCAAAAAGCGAAAGCTTGCAGAAAGGGAACTTCTGTTCTGGAAACTGTAGTACCGCAGCTTTGGCGCCCCTCTCAAGGGCTCTATGAAGCTCGGCTGGGGACCCAACCTTCACCACGGTTCGGCTCTTTTCAAACCCATTAGAAAACCCCACGGCCTCTTTGGACATGGGGTTCTGTATACAAGAGAAACGGCTTTAGGTCAAATTAGAGCGATCGTGCAACGAGGGCAGCCATATCACGACGCTCGCGCTCATTTCTAGCCTTCTCACGAATGATTTTGAAGAGTGCAGCTTGTGAGTCTGTCTTAAATGTCTGCCCATACTGCGTTCGATCAGATGCTCGAAGGTGCTCAATTTCAAGGATAGCCTGCTTGGTCATTCGAATATCGAAGATAACACTTACTGGATTACCTTGGTAGTTAACAAGCGAATCATAGCGAGTCTTTCTGAGACGGTGTTGCAGCGTGATTATCTCTCCCGTGGTCTTCATCATTCGCTGTTGCTTACCACTCAATCCTGAGAGAATGCCGCTCCCATTCACTACCTTCTCCCACTCAGCGACAAACTTGTCTGGGTCGCGTGCAAGGTTCTCAAAGTCTTTGGTTAAGAGAAGAGTCATCATTGCTTCGTCTGGGTTTACGCGGAGAACCTTACCTCGAGAATCTGTTTCGATGCCATCTGGATAATCAACAAAGATCTTTCGGCTTCGAGAGACCAACGTATCGGCAAGTGGCTTCACACCGTGATAGCCCTCAGGGTTCTGTGTGGCAACCAAAAGCACCGTAGGGTCAGCCTTAGTTGTGTGCACCATACCCGTGCCCCATTGAAGAGTTCTCGATGAGTCAAACAATCGGTTCAAAACCTTCGCAACGTCTGGCTTAAGCGTGTTTATCTCGTCAAACAGCACGATAGCGTTTTTGGTTCTCAAACCGTTCACAATTTTCGATGGGATGTCAATAACTAGCGTTGCTCCACCTTTTCCTTCACTTGTTCCCTTATCTGATTTAAGGTCGTGCGCCATCACTGAAGAACTACAGTGAAATTCAAAGAGCTCACGATTGAAGTGGTGAGCAAACATTTCAACAAGGTAGTTTTTACCTGTACCTGCATCACCTTCGAGCAGTACAAATCCTTCTTGGTTTTGAAGCTGTTGGTCTGCAAGTCTTGAAAAGTCCTCAAAAATCCTCTTTGTGTGAGGAGTCATTATGTACTTTGGAATCGCTCTCTTCTCAACCTTAACGTCTGCGGTAAGGGTATTGTTTGACATGGCAAAGGTCACAACGTTGACCTTGATGTATGGGTCCTGGGTTCCAAAAACTTTTTCGAAGAGGCTCATATATGTATTATATACTATCTAATTAATAATGTCAAGCTAGTCACGTTTTGGAATAATCTTCTTAATCTCCCTCCCCAGCACGTTAGAAAACTCTCGAGGAAGCTGTTTAAAGTCAGGGACCGCGACCGCCCCATCAGTAAAGGTGCCTTTTACATTCTCAGACCCTGGGCCTATGCCGACACCAAGGACAGGGAAGTCAGGGCCAAGCTGTTTTCGCAATCGCTGTATAAGGTATGGGTCAGGGGAGTCGCCGTCAGTAAACATAATGAGTGCGCCTTGATGATCACCTTCTTTGTTATGTTTGAGAAGTCTCTCGCTAGCAAACTTGAGTGCAGCACCGTCGGCGGTACCTCCACCAACTTGCAGCATTAAACTCATAATTTTAAACCGTGTTCGCTCGTCAAACTCAGAGTTGAAATCTTTGACAACAAATATGCTGTCGTTAAAGGCTATGATCTCAAACGCAATGTTTCGTGCACGTAGCGACTCGGCAGCAAGTATAAGACCCTGTACTGCAGCGCGAATCTTATCGCCGCCCATGCTTCCGCTGATATCGACAACAAGACTAAATGCTAGTTCTTTCTTTTCATACTCCTTTCTCTGTTTAAACACGTCGCCCTCGCCTGTGCCGATGCGGTGGAGATTGTCTGTGTCAACATGAGAGCCTCGCTTTTGCTTACCCTCCCACTCGATACGAGCTTGCTCCTCAAATGTCTGATCTATAGTGTCTGTAATCTGAGTAATGAACGGTGCAACATCGTTTTGGAATGATGCATAATACTTTTCTGCAAGGGCAGGCGTTAAGCCTTGTATCTTATCTGGTACGTACTCATACTTGACCTGCGGATTTGTGACCTTACCAGCGCCATCGCCCTTGGTGCGCTCCTTTGCAAGAGCTTCCTGTCCCTTTTTTGTCTGCCGTGCTGCTTCGCTATCTCCAACTGTGTCAGATTCTTTCACATTGCCAGCACTGTCAACCTTTGGCTTCTTAGACTCGCCAGATATTTCTTCAACAAACTGCTCCTCAGCTTTTTTAAGCTTTTCTTCTGCCTGCTTTCGGTACTTTGCTTTTTCTGCCTCGCTTAGCGACTCCCATGATCGTTGGCCGTCTTTCTCACCCTCTGACCCTCCCCCTGACTCAGATTTGTCGTTATTCTCGCCTTGACTGCCCGAACCCCCTTTGCCATCCTTCTTTCCGTCCTTACCATCTTTTCCTCCGTCTTTACCACCATTGCCACCATCTTTCTCACCCTTTTCTCCATCCTTATTGTCATCTTTTCCGTTCTTACCACCCTTCGAGCCGTCCTTTGATTCGTCTCCCTTTGGATCTTTTTTCTTATCTTTACCTTCATCTCCGCCTGAGCCTTGACTGCCTTTCTTGTCCTTTTTTTGCTTTTTTGCCTCTTCGTCCTCAAAGTTTTTCTTTGCTTCCTCCTCAACGTACTTTCCTATAAGGTCTTTAAATATTGGCCAACCCTTTGCCCACAAGGTGTTGTTAAATGCCTTTTGACCATTCTCTGTTTGCACGTACTCATGTATAAGCGGTGCAGTTTTTTTGTAAGCCTCTGCAACAGCATTGTTTTTTACCCCGCGTGCTATTTCATCAACATTAAAGTCCGGTAAAAACTTTTCAACGCTCTTTGCCCAACAAAGAATTGCGTACTGAACTGGCGCTGGCTGTTGATCAAATCCACCTATTAGTGATTCAAAAAATCTTTGACGTAGGTATGGCCCGACTTGATACCCTGCAAGCGATGGTATGTTATCTTCAAGCGTTAGTGCACGACCCTCTTCCCATGCTCTCCATATTGTATACAAATCTACAGGGCTACGCTTCTGCTTTTTAAGTTCTTGCTTTTTCTCCTCTATGCTTCTGAAGTCAGAGTGCTTTGCATGCGCAATCTCTCTTCGGAGAATTCCAAAAATGTAATCTTCTGTTTGGGTAACCAAATCCTTTTCGTCATAGGTTAACAGTACTGGATTAAACTCCTTTGGATCATGATCCTCCAAAGACTTTTTCCTATTTCGAGAAACCAAATCTTTAGCTTTACGAGAAATACCCACAAACCATCGCTTTCCCGCAACGATAGCAATATCTGGGTTCGTCAACACCCTCGCAACAAGCTCAATTTTTCTTTTTAACTCAGCTACCTCTAGTGGTGAGCGAGACTCTTTGACAAACAAGCCGCTTGTCTCAGACCTCGCCTGAGCATACGTGTGCGTTTGTGGAGTAAGCCAGCTGAGTATGTGTTCTCTCATACAATTATACTTCTTTGAAGTTTTTTAACTTGTCGACCCACTCGTCAACACGCTTTGTAATTGAGGCTTCACGTGATGCCACGAGCTGGTTAAAGAAGGTAATTAACTTTCCTGAGTCTCGCTGTGTAACAAATACTTTGTATACATCGTCTGCCACATCAAAGAACTCATCTGCAAGTATGCGTGTTACCAGTGACATACTGCCGTAGCGGTGTATCTTCCAGAAAATGGTGCTTCGCTTATCAATGTGGTTGTATATAAGTTCAAAAATCATTCCAAGCACTATTCTTTTTCCATCATCGAGTGTTAGTTCTTCACCAAAGCGCGATCTCTGTGCAGCATCCATCATGTGGTCAAAATACTTGCCCGAGTCTACCGTGTGAGTAGAAATAGCATCACCCGCACCCTTAAGTGCTACAGGTACTCCGCGGTGATACGCACCAAGGAAGCCAAAGACTTTGATCTCAGATTTCTTTTGAAGTTCAGGATCTTTCATTAAAAAATCTGCAATGTCTACCGCAATGCCGTCAAGCATAAAATCTTCTCGTTCGCGCTGGGTTCTACCAAACTCTTGAGCTACCTCACGAGCTAGATAGGAGAGGGCAGGGAGGGGGATAAGGCGACTGAGCAGACCCATGCGCACAACCGCAGGGCCTAGCATTATCGCGTTCATAGACTCACTGATCCATCTGTTGTCTCCCTCTACAAGGTCTAGATGGGCAATCTTTTTCTTACTATTGTGAATGAGCTTTCTCAGTGTTGAGTTGAAGCCATGCATCGAGCCAGGAGCTTTTGTCGCCTGATCTAGGTGCTGGTCAAGCTGCTCTTCTGTTGGTTCTGTGCCAAATTGCCGCTTGTACAACTCACGTAGTCTATTCTTTGTTGCCGTTCTTTCTTTAAGTGCTAATTTTTGTGCTGAGATTTTTCCTTGCGACAGATCATTGAGTTCACGAATATGTTCATCTGACGCTCCAACGAGCTCAGGAATAAATATGTCGCACGCATTTAAATCCTTTCGAAGATTTTCAGCATCCTTTTCAGTACCATGCTCAATGAGTGCAATGTGAATCTTTATCTTTGGGACCTGTATGCCCGATCCTTCTCTATCAAGGATTGCTTGCACTTGTGACTCAAGTGATTGCCTGCGTACGCTTTCTCGCAACAAAAGCAATTCCTCAGCGTTTGGGGTAGGCCCTGAGAGTGAAAAATGTTCGTAGTGTGATGCCATAGACACGTAGTGGGGGACTCGCTGAGTATACACTATATTTAGTGCAGTGTCAAGCTTATGGTATAACAAAAAACGCCTTAACTACGCGGCGGTAGGGAAGGTAATAAGAATATCCAGAACATTTTTATCGTTCTCAATGATTGGTACTACCTCGCAGGATGCTCCGTGTTGTGCGGCAAGTGACTGAAGTGCCACAAATGCTGGCATTTGTTCTACTTCCTCAACGGTGAGTTCAATTGTTTTAGTCCTCAACGCTATTCGATATACGGGGATAGACTTGTGTTCACCTTTAGTAATAAACTTATTGAGAGAAGGAATACTTATTTCTGTAAGTGTTCTGTTGTAGTTGTCTATGGTCGTAGCCCTCCTTTCTTCAGGAGTCTGAGATGAAGGAAAAATGTTTAATCTACCAGTTTCCGTAGTCTCAGGCATACTTTTTTATTTGCCCCGAAGTCCGTCAAGATCAGTTTGAGATCGTTCGTCAAACTTTTTGAGAGCCCACTGAACCATCATGTTGGTAACGTGGGTCACTTTGACAGATTTAATGCGGTTTGGGTTACCTGTAGCTGTGGTTATCTTGAGGCCGAGCATTTCTGGAGTTGCGCCCGTCGCAGGGTCAAGGATGTCAAAGTCAGCACTATTTCTTGCTTCTTCGATTGAAGCTGGCATGTTGACGTGGACCGGAGGTTGGAGGAGCACATCCTGCTCTTCCTCACCATTCTTGCCCTTAACAACTCTACGTACGCCAACCAAGAGGCGGCCATTCTGTATAGCGTCTTCAATGCTTGATACCTCACGGCCAACAGTCTTCATAAAGCCTCTGATATCAGCACCGGACGCGCGTCCATGCTTAAGCTGTGTTGCGATGTTTCTCCACTCAATATCTTGATCAAATGGTAAGCCAGATTTTGTTTTGTAGTGTTGAAGCATTGCGAACTTCTCTCGCTCGTTGGGGAGGGGAACATTGATTCTGTCGTCTAGGCGGCCAGTGCGAATGATTGCTGGATCCATGCGGTCTACATGGTTAGTCGCCATAATCACCAAAATTTCAGGATCTTGGCCAATCTTTCCCAAGAGCTCCTTGGCTGTAGCTACGGCATTATGTGTCTCTTCGTGCGTATTTGCTCCAGAACGTGGGAAGACTGCCTCAGCTTCATCAATGAAAAGAATAACGGGCTTGGTCCCGTCTTTAATGGTACGGAAGACCTTGTCATATTCAGCAGAAGTTGCGCCATAGAGGCTGCTTTTTAACACCCCAGCGTTTAGGCGATAGTAGGTGAGTGGGATAGAACCAAGGCGAGCTTTGGCTATTGCCGCAAAGGCGTTTGCAAATTCAGTCTTACCTGTTCCCGGTGGTCCATAGAGGAGAAAACCGTGTAGTGCCTCACCGCCAAGGCGGTCACGTACGTACTGCGCTGCCTCAGCTTTTACGCGTGGATCAGTTGATTTATTTTTCTGCACTAAGCTTGTAAATCCTTTCAGCATCGTATACATGGACTCTTTTACAGAACCGTATCCAATGATGGTACCGTCGAAGCTTGTGAGCGGGGTTATCTCAACACGTGTGAGAGCGGGGGAGAGGTTAGTCTCTTTAAGCTTTGGGTCGGTGAGGCCCTCAAAGGCTCCTGCACCGCTGCCGCCAGTTGCGCTATCTTGTTTAGGAACTCGCTTGTCCAGCCTATCCAAGATTGAGCCACTTTGCCTTCGTGGAGCTGCTCGTCGTTCTGTGTATGGTGCTGTTTGTGGCATAGGCTTAGATTATATGTAATAAATTCTTACTTTCTATATACACCATAAGTTACGTCTTGTCAAGCATTTGACATTTGGCAACCAATGTGATACTACAAGGGTATACACATATAGCCCTATGCCATCACCACAAGAAAACTTCAGATCCCCGCTCGCAGATGGCTTTGAGTCATATCACTCTCAAGGCTGCCCTCATTCAGACATTGAACGCTTTAAGGTACTTCAAGATACTTTTAATAAAGCTATAGAAAAGATGGGTCCTTTGTACATAGGACTTCTTGCCGTCCCTCACGACGTCAAAGTCTCAGCAAAGATTCTTAGATTTCATGCACTTCAGCGAGCAGTTCAGGTTATGCGCAATGTGGCGCGAACCACACCTGAGTTTAGGCAAGGGGTCACCGAGAAAAATTACCTTGATGTCGTTCGTTTTGGAAACTATAGCTACACCATAGATTCAGACTGGAAGAGGAAACAAGAACGCCTTGCTGACGAATTTTTTAAAAAATATGCGTCTGAGATAGAACTTCTTGAAGAATATTTTGACATTTCTGCTAACAAGATCCTTGACGAAAGCAGAAGTGATTATACCCGTGTAGGCGCAGGAGAGAAGGCTTGTACCTTTGGGTGGTATGCCTTCCAAATGAAGCCAAAGAAGGCTATTCCTGCCGATTTAAAGATAGGGGTAGAGGTCATGCAGGAGAACCTAGAGTATGCGTGGCAGAAGATTGGTGACGGCTTTGCGAGTATCAATAAGAAAATGGCACCAGTGCCAAAGCCAGCAAGAGCAAAGGAGAAAGTCGTTACTCCAGTTGAGGACACTCCTGTAGAGGTTCCAGCGGTTAAGCCAAAGACTGACGTCCCAGTTGTTGTTGATACTAAGCGAAAGCCGGTACGAGTTAATGCATAACTATGGCGGTAGAAGCTGTTGAAGCAGAACCAAGACGGGACGACATCCTTGGTTTCCCTCAACGCGTCCCAGCTTTAATTCAGAGGAATGAAAATGAGCGCACGTGGTGGGGGTATGGACGACAGGTTGAAAAGGCAATGCAGGAAGCAGAAAAGAATGGGTATTTTGTAGCTGGAGTTTTTGGGGTAGACCAAGGATCAATTAAAGAGCTCTGGGGGTATAAGAGAGCACGACTCTTGCGCTTTCATGCGCTCCAGCGCGTGATCCAAGTGGCTCAGGGCGTACAGCCGTACGATCAGGCGTATCATAAAGGGCTTACTAACGATAACCTTATCGACATTAAGCCAGATAGGAATAGCTACTACTTGGAAGACGATATCAGAGCTCAACGCAAGGTACTGGTGGCAAAGCAAATGGGTTTTAGCAGACTGCTCAACTCAAAGCATCGAAAAGACATACGTGAACTTGATACCACCATGACTGTTGAGTGTAAGCGCGTTCTTGAGACTAAAAGCACGAACACGTATTACGGCACCACTACCTTTGAGTGGTACTTGGTGCTCGTAAAGCGTAAATAGCGAAATTAAAAAACCGCCCCTCGACCACGTCTTGGGGCGGTTTTAAATTTGTTGGTTAGGTAGAAGCGGTGGTTCCAAGCCAGCCAAATGCCTTATCAAGGTCCTTCCTCACAGCCTCTCTACGTGGATCAGGTTTGTTACCAAGCATAGCCTCTGCGCGCTGTCTCCACTTGAGTATTCTGTCACCAATTCCAAACGGAATAAGTTGAATTGCTCTATCGGTTAGATCATCAACAACGCGTGAGAACTCCTCCATACCATCAAGAAAGTTCCACGCTGTCCAAGCCATTAGGCTTTTATCCTTGCGGGCTTCAAAATAATTTTTTCCCATAGCTTTAGTAAGGAAGCGGACTCCTCCTAGCAATGTCCTTCTCATAAATGCTCCAAGGAGCGGAGAGAATTTTGTGATGATTGCCAAACCTCCAATCGTCCAGATAGACAAAGTAAGCCCTGCCGGTAAAAGGACAAGTATTCCCCATACGAGGGCAGCGTCAAAAGCCAAACCTCGGCCAGCGTCCCAAATTCTCCCGCCCATTGAGTAGGTACCGCCGAGAATAGCGTTCATGTTGTCAGTGTGTTTTACGGCTCTTCCTTGTACACCTTTCCCATGTACATGGGGCTCCGACTCAGACTTCTTTTTTCCTTTTGGAGCTTTTGGGGCTTGTGGTGCTCTTGGTCCGAATGGATTTCTAAACGGACTTCGGATTATAAACTTCGCGTGTGTTTCAGTTGCATCAACTGGGGTATCTATTGCTTCTTGTATTGGCTTAGCTAAAGCTCTGATATCGGTGTCGGTCTCATTTGCAGCAAGCGACACTGCTTCTTTTTGTATAGACATACTGGGCGGATTATACCCCCACAACTTCAAATTGTCAAATCACGCGTGTCGCTAGGGAAGGGGCTTTACTATAGCTGGGTCTACCCTAAACTCTTTAACAACACCACTGTGATCGTGGACAGGGATTACCAAGTCGTTATCTTTTGTCTTGCCCTTAATCCTGCCGGTAAGAAATTCGTACCCCAATCTAAAAAATACTGGCTGACCGTCAAAAAACTTTTTGGTGATAATATCAATGCCACGGCGAGTGCGTTCAATGTCGTGTCTATTCAGGCGCTTTGCCTCGTAGGCAATAGCAGGAGTGTGAGACATAGTTATACAACGTCAACCGCTTGGCGTCGTACAGTCGAGCCATCAAACCTAATCTTTCGAATAGAGCGAAACTTAACAAGCCCATCCTTCATTGCAAAAATGGTGTGGTCCTTACCGAGTGCGGTGTTCTTTCCAACTACAAACTTGGTCCCGCGCTGACGGACAATGATATTTCCTGTCTTAGCTTTCTCGCCCGCATAGAGCTTAACGCCCAAGTATTGTGGGTTACTATCGGTTAGGTTTTTGGCTGAGCCACCGGCCTTTTTGGTTGCCATACCTTGCTATACTAACGTATATGTGGGGGAGAATCAAGGTATTCTGGGGGTCACATCGTGACACACTTCTTACCGTACTCGTGATGTTTTTGGTCACCTTTGCCTCTTTCCAGCTTGGTCGGCTCTCAGTTTTATATGGCCAAGGCTCAGATTTTACAGTTGTAGAACCATGATAGCCATAGACATCGAAGCGTCAGGAACAAATCCCGAGAAGCACTCAATACTAGCGCTTGGCGCGCTTGATTTTGATAACCCTACCAATCAGTTTTATATGGAGTGTCGGTTGTGGGACGGTGCTCACGTTGAGGAGGATGCGATGGAGGTGAACGGCGTGACCGAAGAGGAACTAAGAGATCCAAGTAGAGCAAGTGAGGCAGAGCTCGTAACAGCATTTATAGATTGGACCAAGGACATACGCGGGTGGAACTTATTAAGCCAGAATCCCGCCTTTGACCTCTCCTTTATCCGTGCAGCGATCCATAGAACCCATCTTGATTTCCCATTTCCAGTGAGAACTTTGGACGTCCATACGCTTGCCTATATGCACATGGTGACAAAGGGAGCTCAGCCGCCATTTAATATTGAAAAGCACGGTTCAGCACTCAATCTCGACCACGTGCTGTCATACTGCGGCATACCCGAGGAGCCCAAACCGCATAACGCACTCATGGGGGCAAAGTGTCATGCCGAGGCGGCATCGAGATTGCTCTACAATAAAATGCTTTTGCCAGAATTTGAGATCTACGCTATCCCGTGGGTCGCGACTGCTAAGGTACAATAGAGCAATGTCCGAACCAAAAAAATCTATTGTTCCTCCAACCATTCACCGTATGGAGGGCGAGCTAAAGATCTGCGACCCAGTAAAAACTGATCATACGCGAGATATGGAGAGTTGGCGCATATTCAAGATCATGGCAGAGCTCGTTGATGGCTTTGATTTGCTCCGCAAATTTAAGCTTGCTGCGAGTATCTTTGGGTCGGCGCGCGACGGCTTGGATCCAAGGTTTTATAAGGATGCCGAAGAGCTAGCACGACGTTTGGCGCTTTCAAACTTCGTCATTATCACTGGCGGTGCTGGTGGGATAATGCAATCAGGAAATCACGGCGCAAAACAGGCGGGAGGGAAGTCAGTCGGCCTCACCATTACCCTCGTCAACAAAGAGCAACACAACCCATACCTTACCGACGAGATGTCATTTAGCTATTTCTTTGTACGGCGCGTAATGCTCGCGTTTGCGTCTGAGGTGTATATTTTCTTCCCTGGAGGCTTTGGAACACTTGATGAATTCTTTGAAATCTTGACCTTGGTACAAACCAAGAAGATAAAACGCATCCCCATTGTCCTCTACGGTAAGGACTTTTGGGCTCCACTTATCGAATATATGAGAAAAGACCTTCTCGAGAAGCATAAATCTATCGCCGAGGACGACCTAGATCTCTTTGTGGTGGCGGACACTGTTGACGAGGCATACGAGCAAATCCTAACTTCAGTAAAATGCTAATTTATGGCTTAATAAAGCCGTGCAACAGAGAAACATAATTAGAAACACTTGACAGGGGGTCTGTCAAGTGCTATGCTCATTAAGAAGTCGTCCTGTGGGCGGCTTTTTTTGTTGCCTATGATTCCACTTATCTTATTGCTCGCCGGAGCCGCATTTACGGCCCCAGTCGCGCTTGCAGACCATTCGGAGCTTGAGCTCTCGTCTAACCCCGAAACCTTGGGAGCCTATGTCCGCCAGTACTTTGATGATGCCCCCGTCATGGCGCACATTGCGTGGTGCGAGTCACGATATAGGCACCTCAACCCTGACGGGAGTATTTTCCGAGGTGAGAAAGTGAAGGAGGACATTGGCGTGATGCAGATTAATACCTACTACCACCAAGAGACTGCAGATAAGCTTGAAATTGATCTCTATAGCCTTGAAGGAAACTTGGAGTATGCTCGCTACTTATATGAGAAGCAAGGCACTCAGCCATGGAGCTCGTCAAAGAAGTGCTGGGGTCAAGTCGTGCAAAGCAAATAAATATATGAATATTCTTGATATTGTAAGGATGTATTACACGTGTAAGCCATCTGTTGAGGCCATTTTGAGGCTTTTAAAGTAACCCTGCCATAAGTGGCACGGTAAGAACTTATCCTCGAGGAATAAGTTACACATACCTTTCGTAATGCACTTTGTGCAGATCTGAGGGCTAACATATATTCCTTATGGCACAACCAGAAACTGGGACTAAACCCCAAGCTAAGCCTGAGACTAAGCGCAGCGCCGCACTAGAAAAAGCACAAAATGCCGCGCAGATGATTAGTCAGGGCAGGCAAGAGCTAGTACGCGCACAACAGCTTGCGGTCGATGAACGTCGCCAAGCGACTGAGTGGTCAACCAAAGCCGCAACATCAGCAAGCGAAGCACAAACTGCGCGCACGAAGGCAGCTCAAGACAGACAAAAAGCTGAAGACGGGCTAAAGAATGCAAAGCTGTCTGAGGACACGGCAATTGGCAAGGAGGAAACGGCACGCAAGGACGCAGAGCGAGCAAAGCTCGAAGCACAAGAGGCCGCTGATGCAGAGCAAGTTGTGAGAGACCTTATCTCAAAGCTCGGTATCGCCGTTGAGGCGCCACAAGCACCAAAACAAGTAGCGGTGCAGCCGCTTAAAGCGCCCACCGCAGGCCAAAAGAAACCAGAGCCAGTGCGAAGGGGTTGGTTCAATTAGTAGTAAGCTCTGCCTTCCAAGTGCGCATTGGCACCCGAAAGGGTGCCTTTGGCTTTGTTGACAAATATATAATTTAGAGTATAATGTAGGGACTATTTTCATGTTTGAACGTTTTCTAAAAAATAAGGCTGGGCGTAGGGCTGAGCGGACTCAGATTGAGGTTGCTGACCAATCAGTAGCTGAAAAACAAGCAATTCAGATAGAAAACAGCCTTAAGTCGTTGCTCTCAGATCAAAAGTACGCTGAAGCGTTAAAGGTTGTTTTGAAACCTAGCGTATTTGGGTCTGCCGACAGTCGACTTGCCGCATGTGCTGGTTATCTGATAGCAAAACTAAAGAAACCTGATGAAGCGCTACAGTTTGTTGAGTATATCAAAAACAATAATCTTCGAGCCACGCTTTATAGAGCAACAATGCTTTACATAGCAAGACAGTCGTACAGTACCTATGTAAAAAAGATAAATGTAAGAGGTTCAACTGCAAACCTTACACAGGAGGTACATAAGAAGCTCGATGAAGTTGTAGAGAGAATAGCTAAAATTCAAAATCAGAAAGATAGAGATGTAGCGTATGAGGCGCTTGTGATTGCCGGCAGATATGAACTTAACTATTTAGGCGTTCATTCAAAATTGCTCTCAATTGCTGAGGGTATTGAGGATGATGTGGCACACGACAAACTTGTCTCGTGGTACGTTCTTTCAACATCAAATCTTCCTGAAATTCTTAATCAAGGGATAGCAAACATTCGAGATTCGTTTGAACGCGATCTGCTGCTCATAGACCTTGGTGTAAAGCTAAGCGAAAACATCTCTGACCATCAATCAGAGAGGTCTGCCATGCCAGCTGTAATGCATTTACTCGATCAATCGCACCAGTACGATGCAAAAGTTATAGAGTACCGTGACGCCGCCCTAGAGGAAATGCTTGATAGATTATTGAGTCACAGAAATCGAATAACGTATGTGCCTTCTAGTGTTGTGCACTTGCTTGGAAAAGTATATTCAGATTCTATAAGAAATCGTGTTGCAAAAAACATTTTAAAGGCATTTAAAGAGATGGCGCAGGTAGAGAAGAAAAAAACTACTGAGAGAAAAAGGAGGTATGCTTATGACAGAGCTGACAAAAGAGAAATGGATGAGGAGTACAAGAAATTTATTTTTGGCCTACAAAATGTACTCAGGAATATTATTGGAGAGGGACTTATAACTGATAAAAAACTGATTGGCGAGATCGAGTCTGAGATGTTATCAGGGTTTTTTGGGGGAGGTGCACTTGCGGCTTAGTGTCCAGTAGCTTCCTTGGTTAAATAGGCACATACTTCGCAAAAGATATATTGTGCGAAGTATACTGTAGAGTACCCGCTTGGGCTACTAGGTACACAAAAGGCAGTGAAGCTGGCGGTACCCCAATGCATCACTATCAAAGTTTCGGAGCCAAATCTAATCCCAATTGATGATTTACACAGACCTGTCCTGCCCATGACCTGTTCATGATCTCTTAAACATCCCCATTACCAATCCCCCTCCCCAATCCACAGGGGTACTTGACAGGCATAGTTTTATGATATAATAGAAGTATGGCAAAGAACTTTAAAGAAAATTTTGGCAAAGGTGAGACGGTGCTTGAGAAGCTTGGTGCTGAGATTGAATCGCTCAGTACAGACCAAGAGGCTTTAAAGATTGTAAAGACCAAACCAAAGGCCATCAAGCGTTCGAGACATCGCGCCGCAACTGCCCTCGCAGCGAGCAATCAGGTCTTTAATCACGCGGTGCTCGAACTTCAAGGTTTGTCATTTCTCCCACGGTTTAGACCTGAGGAGTTCATGATCAAAAAGATTTTGGGAATGTTATAAGAAGCCCTCAAAGTAAAAAACCGCCCCGAGCGCTTCGTGGGCGGCTTTTTGTTGCACAACTGACTACATTGAAGACGAAGAACAAACCTTACACTCCTTGGGGTGCTTTATTGCCATATAGATGGCAGAAAGACCAACCAAGAGGTAGACGATTTGCTCTACTTGCGGCCACGAGCCAAGAATCATGTTTACCACGTTCCAGCCGAGAGCCGTGAGTCCCCAATTGAGACCGCCAACAACCAAGAGGATGAAAGCGATCATGTGAAGGTACTTCATGGAAATAGAGTTTTGTTAATAATACCTATAGTGTAGCCCGCACTTTTAGCGTGCTGAACCTTTTTGTTTCCCCCTGTGCATAGATCAAATTTGACAAAAATTAAAGATATTGCATAGGGTCAAGGTATGCATTGGTGGGGGCAATGGGCACCAGCGCATTAGCGCAGTTCGTTTTTGCCTTTATATCCCCCATTCTCACAATGCGCACGCCATCTGATGCATACACCGTGAAGTGCAAATGTGGGCCAGTCGCATATCCGGTCTTTCCTACATAGCCAAGGAGGGCGCCCGTTGGCACCTCATCACCCTCACGAACACTGATGAGCGAGAGGTGGGCATACAGGGTAGAGAGTCCGTCGTTGTGCTTCACCAACACCCATTTCCCGTACGAGTAGCAGCCCTTATATGCGTCAGTGTTTCCTGTGGCAAGCACGGTCCCGCTTCTCGCGGCTACAATCTTAACTCCCTCAGGAGCTCCAAAATCTATTCCGTTATGCCCTGCCCCGTTGTACGCGCCAGATTGTGCGAACGCCGTGTTGCCAAAAAATTGAGTAACGCAGTAGAGGTTTTTGAACACGCTTTGCTTATCTGGACATCGCTGCATATAACTTGGATCAAGTGGAAATGAAAGAACGCCGCGTCCTGCTGGAGGAATGCTTGAGGGATCTAGTGTGTACTTAAGCGCAGACTCAAATTCAGTCAATTCACGTTCAAATTGGAGTTTTGCTGCGCGCTTTTGCTCAAGTATTTTCTGGTACTCGCTCTCTTTATTTTTCGTTGCTGTGAGAAGCGCTGCCTGCTGAGCTCTGTTTTGATCAAGAATCACCTTTTGATTGGTGAGGTCTCTTTGGAACGCTGCTAGTTTTGACTTCTCTGCTGAAACCACTTCACGATTATCTGTAAGTTCTGATTTTATCATAAACAGTTCGTCAATCTCATCGCGAATTGTTGATTGCAGTGACACAATCCGATCTATGTCCTCCCACGCCTCAGCAACTCCCTGAGATCCAAGGTACATCTCAACTAGCGACGTATTGTCGATGCTCTGCATTGATTTAAGCGATGAACGTATGCCATCTCTTCCCACTGAGATTCGTCCCTCTTTATCCACTATCTGATCAGACAGTTCTGAAATAGTAAGCTCAGCCTTCGATATTTTTGATGAGGTGACTGAGATATCCGCAGACATTTTTTTCCGTGAAGTATCGAGTCTTGTGACCTCGCTCTGTAGGGTGTTCTTGCTAGCGCCAATGGTAAGAAGCTCTTGCTCGTATTTCGAGATCTCTTTTTCAAGCGCAGCTATTTTGTCGTTCTGCGCCTGAATCTTGGCCTGAATTTCTTCTGCGGTGTCTGCGTATGCCGAAAGCGCAATAATAAAAAAGACGCTACTCAGACAAAGTAGCCACGGCACCCTTGAGGCGGGTAATGGTCTCATCTTTACCTATGATACCTGCAATGACGAAGGGGTCTGGGGACTTTTCCCGTCCGGAGAGGGAGACTCGCATAGGCCAGAGGACCTCTCCTCTCCCCTCCGACTCTGCATATGGCCATAGAGCGCCCTTTACACTCTCCTTTGACCATTCGTCCGAGACCCCCTCTAAAAGCCCCAAAATGGCCTCTAAACGTGCTTTTGTAGCCTCTTTTGGCTCTTCCTTCCATCCTAGTTTTACCTCTCTGAGGAGGGGGGCTTCATAGAAATAGCGGTACTCCCCTGCTGCATCAGCATCCCTTATATCCCCGAACGTAGATGCCCTCTCTCGCATAACAGAGATTACATCTCTCCAACGATTGGTGGCGTCAAGCATCGAGACAGTTTCCTCGCTCAAAAATTCCTCTGCGCGTTCCCAGAACGACTCTTCTGATAATTTGAGCATGTGTTCACGATTGACCCACGCTAGTTTTGTCTCGTCAAAAACCGCAGAACTTCTTTGCACTTTGTCAAAGGAAAAAATAGCAATCAATTCATCGAGCGTAAAAATCTCTTGGTCTGTCCCAGGGTTCCACCCTAACAGGGTTAAGTAATTGAGAATTCCCTCTGCCAAATACCCTTTTTTTCGATAGTAGTCGAGGGACACTGCTGCACCATGCTTACGCTTGGATAACTTTGAGCGATCTTTAGCAACTATGAGCGGGAGATGTGCATAGATTGGTCGTGGTGCGCCGATAGCCTCTTGAATAAGAATTTGTCTTGGCGTATTTGAGACATGGTCTTCGCCTCTAATGACATGGGTGACCCCACTTTCAAAATCATCAACCACCACGGCCATGTGATACACAGGATCACTCATGTTGCGTGCGATAATAAAATCTCCCAAATCTGTCGTGTCTATGGACACGTCGCCACGGATTAAATCCTGAAAGATAACAATTTTGTTTGGGTTGCGAAAGCGTACAACTTCACGATTAGCCCCTTCTATCTCTTGGGATAAGTAGGCCAAATCTTTATCAACCAATGTTTGCAAATATTTATTGTATACCGCTGTTCGTTCACTTTGTCTTACTATTGTTTTGTTATCACGTTCCAAACCAAGCCATGCAATACTTGCAAGCATGTCTTCCTCATACTCTCGCCTCGACCTCTCCTTGTCTGTATCCTCGACTCGAACAATAAACTCACCTCCTACATGTCGAGCAAAAAGGTAGTTAAATATTGCAGTACGAACATTGCCGATATGGAGCGAGCCGGTTGGTGATGGAGGAAAACGTGTTACAACCTTACTCATGCAGAGTGTTCTAGCCCCACCTTTAACAGAGCCTCTGCAATTGCACGTGCTGCGTTCGGTTTAGAAAACTTTTTTGCAGCTTCTGCCATATCGTTGCGGCTCTTTGGGTTGGTAAACAATCTATCAATCTCAGAAATTAGTAGGTGCGGCGCTAGATTTGCTTGCTCAAGCACAACGCACGCACTTGCTCGAGCGTAGGCATACGCATTGGCGCGTTGATCTCTGCTTATAGCCTCTGGTATAGGGATTATGATCGCTGCCTTCCCCCACAGCGCAATTTCTGCGATTGCGCCAGAGCCAGCACGAGAAATAACCAACTCAGATGCGCCGGCCGCCATCTTCAGCGCTAATGTGTTGAGGTAAGGGAACGCCTTGTATCGATAGCGTCGTTCGTTCTTATCCAAAATCACTTTCGCAGTTTCTGTCACTAGTTTAAAGTTTGCACTCCCTGTTTGGTGAATAATTTGATAGCGCTGAATAAGCTCTGGGAGCGCAGCAAGTACGACATCGTTTATTGCCTCAGCGCCAGTCGAGCCCCCGAGAATAAGTACTACCGGCACGTTCTTTTCAAGCTCTAAAAATTCAAACACACCATCATGAGCTGGTGACATAGCGTCTTTGCGCACGGGGTTTCCTGTCACAGCAATTTTTTTCTTCTGCGACTCACTAAAAAATTTGATTGCCTCATCGTACGAAAGTGCAATTTTTTCCGCAAACTTTGCTGCGTACAATGTCCCCCTCCCAGGGACGGCATCAGAGTCGTGTGCTACCACGGGAATATTGAGTACTCGTGCTGCTAAGAGTGTTGGAGCAGCCCCATATCCTCCTTTTGAGAAGATAACGTCGGGATACTTTTGATAGAGCGCAAACAATGTTTTTACAAATCCAACGGCGGTCTTAATAGTGTCAGTAATATTGAGGAGTGAGAAGTAGCGACGCATCTTACCAGCCGGTGTCTTAACAAATGTAATTCCAAGGTCAAATAGTGCGCGTTCATCAAAGACATTTGGCCCAAAAAAGTAAAGCTCTGGCTCAAGTAGTTTGTCCTCCTTTACAATATCGCGTATCGCCTCAGCTACGGCAACTATGGGATAAAAGTGCCCTCCAGTCCCTCCGCCCGTAAAAACGATGCGCATATAGCGAGTGTATCACACGTGAGATTTTATTGAACGAGACGCGTTGAGTATGAATCCAACCATGATGAGCGCAGTAAAAAGCGCGGTCCCCCCATGTGACACAAACGGGAGCGGTAGCCCGCCAACAGGAATAAGACCCAACATTGCAGCAATATTCATGAACGCTTGAAAACCTAAGACCGTCGTGAGTCCGGTAATAATAAGTCCCTGAAAGACGTCAGTAGTCCTTGCCGCGAGCCATAGTCCACGGAGAATAAATGCACAAAAGAGTCCAATGAGCATAATGGCCCCGAGAAAACCTACTTCTTCAGCGTAGACTGCAAATATTGAATCTGAGCTTGCTTCTGGGAGATAGGTAAATTTTTGCCTGCTCTGCCCAAACCCACGGCCAAAAAGTTCTCCAGACCCCACTGCAATAAGCGCTTGATTAATTTGGTATCCCGCCCCAAGCGTGTCCTGTTGTGGATTCAAAAACGTCTCAACGCGCTCGAGTAGGTACGGGCGCATAAACAGCAGAAACACAATAAGTAGTACCGCACACCCGACCATCACGGCCATATGCTTAATGCGTAGACCAGCAACAAACATCATCGCCAACCCGCTTATTGCGATAACCGCGAATGTATCAGTATCTGGCTGAAGAAGTAAAAGCATTCCTACAACAGCTGTGACTACTCCAAACGGAAGCACTCCCTGCATCAGTGATTCTGCCCTCCCTTTTGCGGAAGCAATGAATCCTGCAAGGTAGAGCACGTAGCCGAGCTTTAACAGTTCTGATGGCTGTACCGTTGTGACCCCAAGGTCTAACCAGCGTTGCGCTCCGTTAATCGATAGTCCGAGCCCAGGTACAAATACAAGCGCCGTAGCTAAAAGCCCAGCTCCAAATATCCATGGTGCATACTTTCTTACCAACCCAAGCGGTATCGAGTGGACCAGAAATAATCCAACTCCTCCTCCCAGAAGTCCAAGAACTAATTGAGAAAGTAGTGCAGACCCAAAGCGTCCGTCCCCCTTAACAATGAGCGCAAATGAGGCAGAAAGAAATGTCAAAAGACCGACCACAACAAGTAACGTGACTATAACAGTGAGGGTGCGGTCGCCGTGGGACTTCTTTGCCTGCATGCTACCCAACCAATGCAACGGTTACGCCAGTAATTGCAAAGACGATTGAGAGAATCCAATACCTCATGACGACCTTTGAGGGAGGCCAGCCTATTGCCTCGAAGTGATGGTGGAGGGGAGCAATCCTGAATATCTTTCGCTTCAAAAACTTTTTTGAGAACACCTGTATCACGTTAGACCCAACGGTTGCAACAAGCACGGCCCCAATAATGGGAAGTACAAATACGCCATTTCCCTCCCCCTTTAGGTCAGTCAAAAATGCGACTGCGGGTATGGTAATGGTGAGCGCCATCGAACCAGTCTCAGTCATCCAAAATCTGGCAGGTGGAATATTGAACCACAAAAACGCAAGGAGGCTCCCCACAACTGTTGCACAAAAAGCCGCGAGGTCGATCTGTCCATTATGGAAGGCAATAAACGCGTACGCAGAAAATACAGACGCAAAGACTCCGCCAGAAAGCCCATCAATGCCGTCAATCACTCCCGAGGCATAAAAGAAAAGTGTTGCGAGTACAAATACGGGAACAATAAACCATCCGAGATATAGATCGGGTAAAAATGGTATGCCAATAGAATCAATTTCAAGTTTGTAGTAAAACCAGTACCCTATAAAAAGAGAAAGACCTGTAACGATAGTTAGTCGTGTCGAGAGCGGTATCCCCCGCTCCCCCTCCTTATGTGTTACATCAAGAATATCGTTAATCAAGCCAACAAGTGCACCGATTAATAGTGTAACGAGCGGTATCCATGTTTGAGACCTACTTATAAAAGTTAATTTTGACGTCAAGTCATCTGGAGTAATATACGAGAAGAACCAGAAAAGCACCGCGGTAAGCCCTACTGAGAACCAAATAACGACACCGCCCATTCTTGGGGTGTGCGTCTCGGTGCCTGCATGCAACTCATTTCTAAGTCGAGCAAACTCAACTGCAGGAGTACCGTCAAGCGCCTTTTTCTCTGGAGACTTTTTCCACGCTTTGTACTTGTATAGATAGTGAGTTAAAAGGGGTGTGCCAGCTATTCCTATCCAGAATGCAACAACCGCAGGGACAAATACTTTTATGACATCCTCAATCATGGGTATCTGCCGCAGAGCATACCACGCTGTATGTACTCTGACGCATACTCTGCAAGAAGCTGAACATCACTTTCTCTACCTTCACGTGTCGAGCCAAGCACTGCAATAGCGACCGTCCTCCCTCCAACGGGCTCAAAAAGAACTACCATATTCCCCTGTGCAAGGTCGGTAAATCCAGTTTTTGAGGCTATCACCCCTGAAAGAAATGAACTTACCGAAGTGGTGTTCTCCGCCTCATGGTTTGAGCCAGCGCGCAGCGTAAAGATTGCATTCTGGTTTGATGATCGTTCTACAAGCTGCGGCCTCTCTTGGTACAGAGCGCTTACCAAAAGTGCCATATCTCGTGCAGAACCAAAGGCTCCTGCAGTTGAGGCAGATATGTCGAGCCCTGTCTCGTTCATAAAGTATGTTTGAGTAAGGCCAAGTCGTTCTGCTTCAAAGTTCATTGCACGCAAAAAGTCAGTCTCGGTTGTATCCAATTTTTTTAGCGTGGCAAGCATAAGCGCATGCACTCCATCATTTGATGATTCAATGAGGGAGAAATCTGCAAGGTCACGTGCTGCCCATACCTCGCCCTCGACTAATCCACTGTCTCCCTCTGGTGAAAACGCTTGCTTTGTTATCTCTATGGGCTCCTCCGTATCAAGCGCTTTGAGCGCCGTAACCACTGTCATGAGCTTGGTAAGAGATGCGAGTGGAAGCTGAGCGTCAGCATTTAAAGAAAAAATCTCTCGGTCAGCCACAGAATCGTACACATATGCCGCCTGAGCAAGAAGCTTGGGGGGTAAAGCCGGAGAGGCGCACTGAACACTAGCAACCGAATACACATTTTGTGGAGTAATCGCGTTCGACACTATAAGCGCTATAGCAGCAACAATGAGCCCGCTCACAAATGGGTACATACGAGAGTCCATAGCTATTCTTCCTCTTTAGTTTCAGCCATAGCGGCCTTGTCAGATAATAGTGCCTGTAACTCAGATTGGATAGTGGAAAATTCAGGCAGCTCGCTCACAGAAGAAACGCCAAAATGCGCAGGGACCTCGGGGGTAATGCGGTACAAAAAGCTTCTCTTGTCGACAGGATTTTCAAATCGTTCAACGAGACCGCGCATTAAGAGTGACCGCAGTACCTGAGAAACATTTACACCGCGGATATATTCTATATCTGCTCTCGACACTTCTGTACGATACATGATGATTGCTAATGTCTCGAGCCCCGCTCTCCCCAACGGCCCTTCGCGCTCTTCTCTTCTGAGTGCTTCGATGACGGTCTCTGCCTTTGGGTGCGTGGCAAGCCCAACCACTGCTCCCTCTCGCACAAGGTGGACTCCGCGATCTGTAAGTGCATCAGTCAGTGCCACAAGCGCTCCCTCCACCTCACTTGTCGAAAGTCCTGT
>CAYHUS010000004.1:0-2316 GCA_964359715.1 uncultured Candidatus Saccharibacteria bacterium | reverse complement strand
CCTTGGCTAATGAAGAAACACTCATGGTCCCACCATGATAAAACAAAAGCGACTCTATAAGCGCCTGTGGTGATAGTGCGTCACTCATATTTCGGTGTTTCTGACGACCCCGCATACTCAATCGTAATGTCTTCAAACTGCGCCCGCTGCGAGACCTGAGCAAAACCTCGTTTTACCAGCTCAAGCATCGCTAAAAATCCAACAACAATTTCTCGCGGGTCAGTAGCACCATTAGAAAAATCTTTAAAAGACATAGTGAGTGCCTTTTGCACACGAGCAGTCATTCGTTCAATCATTTCATCTAGTGAGATGATCTTTTTTACCTCCACCTCATCTATTATTTTTTTTGAAGGTGCTTCTTTGAGTGCATTACGCACAGCTTTGTGGATAGACTCAAGCGACATATCCTTTGAGGGCGCAAAAAGCGGCGTCGTGTCTCGTATCCCTGTTACAAAAAACATTTGCGCTCTGTGGACTGCTAAATCTTTTGCTGAGCGTCTGATAATTGAAAGTAGCGCGAGCCTCTTTTCGAGATCATGAATATCGCCCTCTTCCTCGTCGGTAAGCGCAAGAACTGGCAATAGCGATTTAGACTTTAGAAGCAAAAGCGTTGATGCAACAACAATAAAATGTGCTGTCTCAGCAACAGGAAATCCATTACGATTCGAAATAAACCCCAAAAACGCATCAGCAACTTGCGAGAGCGAAACATCTGAAATAAGCATCTTCCGCTCTTCAATGAGATTCAAAAGAAGATCAAGCGGACCCTCAAAATGCTGAGTTTTTAACGTAAAATCCATATGTAAACTATACCATCAGGAGCGTAAGAATTTTTGTATGTTCGCAAGATCCCTTTTGAGCCACGCAGCATGAGTGCGAATCTGCTCTACCACCTGATCAGCGGTTCTTTTAATTCCTGGCACGCCATGGTGTGCAATAAATTTTTCAATTTCTTGTGCACGTGCCACATCATTTTCAGTCTGTGCAGGTTGAAGCAGTCTGGGGAAAAGATGCCCCCCGTCAAATTTTTTAACGATGGTGTTCCAGTTTTCCTTCAAGTATGTCCAAGCTACATCTCTCCCGTACGGGTTAGTCCACACAAAACTCATGGCCTTTAATGAGTCTTGGCCGCGCGCCTTTGGTGAAAATGCCTCTTCGAGCCGGTGCCTAAGTGCGACTTGATCTTTTGTGCTACACAATGCTCGCAGCAGTCTGTCCTTCGCCGCCTCCATCGGGGCGCTGTGGTACGCCCTGAAAAGATGCGCATACTCGTCCTTGCCACCATACTTTGCAGTAAGATAGTACGAGATCGCTCTAAGGTTTGGGTCAACGTGTGCGCCAGAGAGTGCCCGAGCGCACAGTTCTCGTGCCTTCTTTATCACGCCTTGATTGTTCGCATTTCCTGCAAGCATAAGCACCGTACTTCTCAAAAGAGGCGTGTCGTGCCCCTCACCTTCTTTTGCATGCCAACCAACGTGCGCAACGATTGGATCAGTCAATGTTCTGACGAGGAGAGCAAAATTTGCATCAGCGTCTGTCTCAAACAAAAGCGACTCCAATTTGTGAACATACTCTGCTATAACTGCCCACACTACGTATGACTTTTCAGACCGGTATGCCTGCAGCAATGTAAGCGTATCCGCGGTACTAAGCGCACCTGACTCAGCTAGCGCAAAAGCATCGCGAATAATACCGTACCTATCTGCGGTCTTGAGGTAGTCTTCATTTCGTTCAAGTGCTCCCACCAGTCGATCTCGAAGACCCTGATCATACATGGCTCGCATAAAGGTTGTCTCACCACTATTCAACTTTATGGCTCCTTGCACACTTTTTACCTTAAGTGTTTTTTTAAGTAACAGTTTTTGAGACTTTCCATTAACGTGCGCGGTCATAGGGATAACCCAGCTTCCGGCAGACTTTTTATGTGGCGTAGAGACAAATCGAGATTGTGAGAGAGACAGTGTTGTCCCCTTCTGGGTAGCTGTAACCAGTGGGTACCCTGCTACATGCGTCCACTTGTGCATAAGCTCACGAACCTTCTTGCCTGAGGCACGCTCAAAGGCACGCCACAAATCCTCTGTCACCGCATTTCCATACGAGTGTTTCTTTAAATACTGTGATAGCCCCTTCTTAAAAGCTTTTTCTCCAATATAGTTTGCCAGCATGCGTATGATTGATGCTCCTTTTGCGTAGGAGATTGCATCAAAGACCTCGCTAATCTCGCTCGGATGATGCACGTCTACTTCAATGGGGTGAGTGGAGATCAAGCCATCAAGTGTAAGCGCTCGCCCATTCTCTTGGTGCACAAACTGTGAC
>CAYHUS010000003.1:0-28670 GCA_964359715.1 uncultured Candidatus Saccharibacteria bacterium | reverse complement strand
GGTGCGACGCCGATGTGAAAATGCAGGCAAGCCTATGCCGATTGACGGTGCAGTGAAGAGCGTTGTTGACCGAGAGTTCAGAGACGTCCCAAAGGAGTTTTTGAAAAGAATCCCCAAAGCAGAACAGGTGTTTGGCGTTGCTCCGTCAGAGGAGTGTCCAAATGGAACGCGAGGACGAGTCGGTGTGTTTGAGTTTTTGGCATCAACACCAGAGCTTGAGCGATCAATTATGAAACGTCCTACTGAGGACGAAATCTATAAAGTCGCACGTGCACAGGGTATGTTTACGATGAAGGAGGATGCTATCATTAAAATGCTCAAAGGCGCGATACCGTTCGAAGAGGTAAATACGCTTGGAGGAGATATTCTTGATGATGAAAAAGAGGAGGATACAAAAATAAAGGAGGAGGAAGAACAAACTGTATGACACAAGCCAAAGGAGAATCAGTACTACTTATTGACGACGACTCGTTCCTCCTTGATATGTACGCCATGAAGTTTAAACAGTGTGGAGTTGAGATTGAGGCGGTGAGCGACCCTGTGGCCGCGCTAGAAAAGTTGAGAAAGGGAGCGGCACCGTCGATTATTCTCCTCGACATCATTATGCCGGTTATGAACGGATTTGATTTCCTTGAAGCACTTAAAAAAGAAAATTTGGCTACAGGGGCTCGCGTGATCGTGCTTTCAAACCAAGGACAACAAGAAGATATTGAGCGTGCGACCAAACTAGGTGCTATCGGCTACATTGTGAAGGCAAGCGCTATCCCTTCAGAAGTCTGCGACAAGGCACTGGCGATTGCCCGAGGCGAGCAGCATACATAACTATGGCACTCGACTACGCAAAAGAACTTCAAGAGCTCATTGATACCGTCATTGCAGAAGGTGGGTCTGATATCCACCTCTCCTCTGCCATACAGCCGGTGATACGCGTCTCTGGCAACCTCATCCCGCTTGTTAAAAAGCAAAAATTGGCCCCAGAAGATACGCGTGGTTTTCTCACTGAGCTTGTGGGGAAGACAAAGGTGGCCGAGTTCGACACGCGGCTTGAGATAGATTTTTCATACGCATATAAGGACAAGGCACGATTCCGCGGTAACGCGTTTGTGCAGCAAGGATCGATCTCCATCGCACTTCGGCTCATCCCCAAGGAGATAAAAACATTCTCTGAGCTAGCATTGCCTCAGGTTCTTGAAACTTTTTGCCAACTACAGCAAGGGTTCTTCCTCGTGGTGGGCCCCGTGGGTCAAGGAAAATCGACGACGCTTGCCTCGATGATCGAGCGCATCAATCAAGACAGAACCGAGCACATCATCACTATTGAAGACCCGATAGAGTATACGTTTATAAATAAAAATTCTGTCATTAATCAGCGAGAGGTCAAAATCGATACGCACTCGTTCCAAGACGCGCTCATCTCTGCGTTTAGAGAAGATGTAGACGTTATCATGGTGGGTGAGATGCGCGGACCCGAGACCATGGCTGCTGCGGTTACGGCAGCTGAGACAGGACACTTGGTGCTCTCGACGCTCCACACAAACAACGCCGCGCAAACCATCGACCGTATTATTGATACCTTCCCCTCATCTCAACAAGATCAAATACGCATTCAGCTTGCCGCGTCTTTAGCTGGCATCTTCTCCCAGCGGCTTATTCCGCGCATCTCAGGTGGGCTGGTGCCCGCATACGAACTGTTGATTAACAACGAGGCGGTCGCAAACCTTATTCGCGAGAAGCGCACGCACGAGATTAACGCCATGATTGAGACTGGCTCAGAGACTGGCATGATAGATATGAACCGCTCTCTCGCAGAGCTTGTGCGCCGTGGTGAGATAACGCCAGAAAATGCCATCGCTCGGTCTATAAACCCAAAGACCTTTATGCGTCTCATTTAACACTATGCTGTTTAACTACACCGCGGTTGATCAATCTGGTGCAAAACAAAGCGGATCTATCGACGCGGTCTCGCGCGACGTGGCTATCGCATCACTCCAGCGAAGGGGATTGGTCATTTCTTCAGTCGACGAGGCGGAAGAGAATAGTGGGTTTGGACTTTCTTCACGCATAACCTTATTTGATGGGGTGGCGCCGCGCGACGTGGTGCTCTTGTCTCGAGAAATCTCGACACTCTTTGAGGCACAGGTATCTGCGCTCCGCATCTTTAGACTTCTTGCGGGAGAGTCTGAGAAGCCGATACTTCAGCGCACACTTACCGAAGTAGCTGACGATATACAATCAGGATCGCCAATATCAAAGGCGATGTCCAAGCATCCAAAGGTGTTTAGCCCGTTTTATACCAACATGGTGCGAGCAGGTGAGGAAGCAGGAAAACTTGATGAAACCTTTATCTACCTCGCTGACTACCTTGACCGTTCATACGAAATAGTTTCAAAGGCGAAAAATGCGCTCATCTACCCAGCGTTTATCATCGTGACCTTCATCATCGTGATGATACTCATGATGACATTTATCATCCCAAACATTTCTCAGATTCTCTTAGACTCGGGTCAAGAGATCCCACTCTATACGCAGATAGTTATCTCTATCAGTAACTTTTTTATCAACTACGGAGTGTTTCTTCTCATTCTTCTCGTGGTTGGCGCTTTCTTTTTGTTTCGCTATATACAGACAGGTGTGGGACGTATGGCGTATGACCGGTTCGAGCTCTCAGTCCCGTACGTCGGTGAGCTTTTAAAGAAGCTGTACCTCGCACGCATTGCTGACAACTTGGCCACTATGCTGGTGTCCGGTATCTCGGTGGTGCAGGCGACAGAGATTACTGCATCGGTGGTGGGGAACGCAGTGTACGAAGATATATTAAACGACGTCGCGGCTACGGTTAAAGGCGGCGGCTCGGTCTCGTCAGCGCTTGAGAATAGGCCAGAAGTCCCAGGGATCATGGCTGCGATGATCAAGGTAGGTGAAGAAACTGGAGAGATGGGAAGCATATTGAAGACGCTTGCTAAGTTTTATAACAGAGAGGTCTCAAACAGCGTTGACACTTTGGTTGACCTTATTGAGCCGCTTATGATCGTTGGTCTTGGCCTTGGGGTGGGCGTTCTGTTGGCATCGGTGCTTATACCGATTTACAACGTCGCGTCCTCTATCTAGATGGATATCCACACGAGCATAGCCGCCCCTCGTGGGGACAGCTACAATGGGAGAGACCTAGTGATAGGAGGAACACTTATTAATTATTAGTTTTTCAACATGTACAACATTAGAAAAGGAGCACGTGGCTTCACACTCATCGAGCTCTTGGTAGTTATTGCGATCATCGGCATTCTGTCGTCGATCGTGCTTGCGTCTTTGAATACCGCACGACTTAAAAGCCGTGACGCTCGACGTATTGCAGACATAAAGCAACTTCAACTCGCGTTGCAGCTCTACTTTGATGCCAATCAGGGTTATCCAGCAGCATTAACCGCGCTTACGACTCCGACGTCGTACATCGCGACTGTGCCGCAGGACCCATTGGGCGGTGCATACCTCTATGACCAGCTCACAAGCGGTACCAGCTACCACCTTGCGGCAGATCTTGAGGACTCCACAAACCCTGCAAAGAACTCTGACCTCGATACGACGACCACAACCATCGTGGGTTCAGACACAGACACTAACGGCTGCGCAGTAACAGCGCCAACCGATGGTAGACTCTGCTACGACGTCGGTCCGTAGTGAGACAAAAGAAATCCCCATCCCAGTCTCTGGGGTGGGGATTTTCTGTTTATACTCTAGGTATGACATTTACTCGCCCCTCCAGAGGATTTACGCTCATTGAGCTCCTCGTTGTTATTGCAATTATTGGTATTTTATCTTCAATCGTTTTGGCATCACTAAACTCAGCACGGCTCAAAAGCCGCGACGCGCGACGTATCGCAGACATAAAGCAGCTTCAGCTCGCGCTCCAGCTCTACTATGATGCCAACACTGATTATCCGTCGTCCCTTGCTGATCTTACTGCGCCAACTTCATATATTGCGACTGTCCCAACAGACCCTCTTGGCGGGTCATATCTCTACGCACAGCTCACGAGCGGCACAGGGTATCACCTTGGCGCGGATCTTGAAGACACCACTAATCCTGCCAAAACATCTGACCTCGACGCAACGTCTGCAACCATTGTTGGCTCAGATGTAGATGGCGACGGATGTGCAGCTACCGCGCCGACAGCAGGGAGACTCTGCTACGACGTTGGCCCCTAGCTAATGCTCGTCCTGTTTTTCTTTGTTCTCGGGCTCATAGTAGGAAGCTACCTTAACGTCTTGGTGCTCAGGTTCGGCTATAGAGAGCGCGTCTCGACGCGTTCTCACTGCGCACAGTGCGGCACTACACTCTCTGTTTTAGATTTGGTCCCACTTCTTTCGTTTATTTGGCTCAGAGGAAAATGTAGAAGTTGTAAGAGCAAAATATCGTTACAGTACCCGATAGTTGAGCTTGCCACTGGACTCGTATTTGCACTCGCCGCTTCACAGGTGGGGGAAGTCGAGAATGTATATGTGCAAGCTGCCTTTGTCGCATCGCTTGGGTTTTGGGCGACACTCGTCGCTGTCGTTGCATATGATATTCGACACACGCTTATCCCGCTCCCTTTTATCTATGTGCTGTACGCGTTTTCAATCGCATACGCAGCGCTTTTTGCACTCGGAACTGTCTCACCAGTACTTTTAATCGACTCGCTTCTTGGCGCGTTTGTCTGTGGTGGATTTTTTGCGCTTTTGCACGCACTTACTCGTGGGAGGGGAATGGGGATTGGCGACGCATACGTGGCGGGCGCAGTAGGACTCTACTTTGGGGTAGATGCGGCGCTTGTTATTATCGCGCTCTCGGTGTGGAGTGGCGCACTTATCGGGTTAATTGGCGTTGGGGTAACTAAAGTTTTCCCTCACGTTCGCTTGGAGGTGGCGGGACTGCGCGTTACACTTCTATCAGAGATACCCTTTGCGCCGTTTCTTGCTCTTGGAGCGATTGGTGTGGCAGCGCTACCAATACTCGTCCAGTGGTTCGGCGTTTCGGGACTCGGTACATGGTTCGCGCATTCTCTCTTATGGAACTTCTGGTGGTAGTCGGGATTTTTGTCCTGATTACTGGAGTAGTATTGGCAAACCACAACAAGTACAACACGTCAGTTTTATTGGGGAACACTGCTTACTCAATCGCGCTCTCTATACGCCAAGCGCAGGTCTATGGACTCTCTACCCAGCGGTATGACACTACCTTTCAGGTGGGCTACGGCCTTCACTTTACGGGCCCCGCGTCGTACGAATTTTATGCAGATCTCAATAGAGACAAAAAGTGGGACGCGAATGATCAGGTGATCCAGACGTACACGCTCGGGCGCGGACATACCATACTCCGTTTCTGCGGTTACGATGTCCAAAACAATGCGAGCTGTTCTGACGCTGATATTATTGACCACCTTGATGTCTCGTTCTTGCGTCCTGAGCCTGACGCCACCATATCGTCTGGCGCTGCGCTCCCATACTCACGCGGCACTATAGTTGTGCAATCGTCAGGTGGAGAAACGCGCACCGTCACTGTAGCCTCTACTGGACAAATCTCAGTCTCTAACCCATGAACACAACTCGTACCGTGAAAGCAAAGCCGCTTCGCGGCTTTACACTCATTGAGCTGATGGTCGCTGTTTCGATCTTTGCCATCGTCATGATGGTTGGTGTTGGAGCGCTCTTGTCTATGGTATCGGTGAACAAGAGAACACAAGCCATAAACGCCGTGATGAATAACTTGAATGCTGCAGTTGAAGAGATGGCGCGTTCGATACGCGTTGGCACCACCTACCACTGTGAGACATCTGCTGCATACCTGCCGCCATCAGAATATTCGTATCCTCAAGACTGCGCGCAGGGTGGCGGCAAGCTTCTTGGCTTTGAGCCGACGGGCGGAGATTCACTCGAAGAGAGCGATCAAGAAGTGTATCGATTAAATGGGACCCACATTGAGCGATCAAAAGATGCAGGGCAGTCGTGGGTAGCGCTCACTGCTCCTGAAGTTGAGATTACCGACTTCCAATTTTACGTGAATGGTACAGACGCATATCCTGCTGATAGCGTGCAGCCAAGAGTCATGATCTCTATTCGCGGGTCGGCACAGATTGAAGGAGGGTCAACAGACTTCTTGGTGCAAACCACAGTGACGCAACGACTACTTGATATATGAACATACGAGCCTTTACACTCCTAGAAACATTGGTCGCCGTATCGGTGTTACTCATGGCGCTTCTGGGGCCCTTTACTATCGCCTCGCAATCATTGCGCAGCGCCTTTTATGCCCGTGACCAAGTCACCGCCTTTTATCTCGCACAAGAGGGGATAGAGTACGTGCGAGCTATCCGCGACCAAAATTATCTTTCAGGCAATGATTGGATGGAATCTCTCGCCCTATGCACAGGGGTGCCGTGTACCGTTGATATGAAAAACTTTGAGCATGCTTTGTGTCCAGAAAATAACTGCACGCCGCTCACGACTGATATCAACAGCATATTCTCCCAACAGACAGGGGCAGGGTATACGCCCTCAAAGTTTACTCGAGTCGTGTCACTTACAGACATTGCGGGAAACCCAGACCAAAAAATAATATCCGTCACCGTGTCGTGGCAGTCGGTGGGGATTACTCGATCATTTACTATCCGTGAGCGTATCTTTGATTGGCTATGAGCACAAAACGAGACTTTACTTCGACAAGCGAGGAGCGCCGCACGAGCTGGCTCGTATGGCGTCCGAGCGCCGTCGAAGCAAAGGCTGTCCCAGCCTTTACACTCTTGATGTCAGTGCTTGTCGCCAGCATCGTGCTCGCGCTCGGCTATGAGATCTATAACATCGCCACCAAAGAGGTGACACTCTCGTCAGCGGGGCGCGAGTCGCAGTTTGCCTTTTTTGCAGCTGATACCGGCATCGAGTGTGCGCTGTACTGGGACTCAAAGTTTGACGCATTTGCGCTCGACTCAGAGCTTGGTGAGATCTCGTGTGGCGAGGGAGTGACGACACTCACGCGTGACGACTCTATAGAGAATATGAGAATCACCAGCTTTAACTTTAACCTCACGCCATCTCCGAGCGGGCAGTGTGTGAATGTGGTGGTGACCAGAGAGTCGCCGCCAAAAACTAAGATTGAATCATTTGGCTACAACACGTGTAACTTGGGTGCGAACACCCGTATTGAGCGCGCCATCCGCGTGACGTACTAATGTTGCCATCATGGGAAAGGAATATTTTTTTGCATATGGGACACTGCAGCCTAGCAGCAATCTAAAGTACTTTGAAGAAAATGAATTATCTAAGTATCTCATACCATTAGGAAAGGCACAGGTAAAAGGAGTAATTGTTCATCTCCGCAACCTAAAGCTTAGTATTGACTACCCAGGAATGATTTTGACAGATGAAGCTGCAAATCATGTTGAGGGTACTCTATTTGAAGTACACGAACCAGAAGTGACGTATAAGATTATGGATGCTCACGAATTGTTTACCACAGAACCTAGCTCTTCGACGCTTATACCCATTGATCTTTTTGAAAAAAAAGAGGTTATAGTTGAAAGACAGAACCTCCCTCCTGTGAGAGCCTCCACATATGCCTTTAATCCCTCCTCCAAATTCTTGGCGTCGGGTGCGGTGGTGAAAGTCGGTGCTGTCGAGTCTGGAGATTGGTTAGGATACATCAAAAAGGAGCAATCATTGTAAAGGATTAATAACTTGAAGTGATTCGTGATTTGACCTTAGAGATGCCTGTTTGCTTCGGTCGTTCGTTTTCTAGAGTTGGTGCTAGTGCAGAGCCAAACATTATCCCAAGTATGTTTCCTACAATGAGTGAAGAAATAGCGTATGCCGCTGTCAACCCACCGAATGCAATACTAGCTGTAATGAGTGTTGCCCCTACTATAGACATCCCTACAAACTCGAGGAAAGCGTCATCCCCAGTAATCTTTTTTAGATACTCGCGGTACTGCCTCAGCCTCATGTCCACTCCCATAAGTGCACCAAGATAGAGCATCCCATAAACTCCTAGAAATAACTTAGGAACTGGGACCAAGCCAAACAAGAGTAAAGACGGGAAGCCAAGAATAAATGTAGCAAATATAGAAAGTTCAAGTCCGATGACTATTGTTCTCAGTATGTTGTATTCTCGATCTATTTTCTCCGCCTTCTCTTGCTCCGCAGATAGTTTGTCTAGCTGAGTGATAGTCTCGGCAGTAAGTGGGGTAGGTGCTGGAGAAACCTCAACATCAAGTGCCTTAACCTCATAAGAGGGCAGGTTCTCTATAGACGGGGTCACAGCCTCCACTTTAAAGGGATTCTCAAAAGAAGGCTCACCAGAAGCCTTATTCTCCGTCCTAATGTTAAATTCCTCAGACATATGTATATTATATCATATACTGACACTACTGTCAAGTATCTGCACATGCCTTTTGTTACTATGGGGGAATGTCAGAAAAACCGAATATTGTGCAGGTCGAGTTTTTTCTTGTAGATACAAATCCATCAAGGACCCTTTCCGAAGTTGAGGGGGAAGCCCAATCTCGCGCTAGGGGCGGAGCGCAGATTAAAGAATGTGTTCGATTTTATGATGATGGCGCCATAGTTGACGTCATAAAGCGCGCGCAGCGCGCGCACGAACGATCAAGTGCACTTTGGCAAAAGTATGCAAGAGCTGGATATTTTAGAAGGATACTTGTCAACTCTGGGAGAAAGTATGAGGAAATTGTCCGCAAAGGGCTTCGTGATAGAGCGCGAGAGCTCTGCGTGAGCCGCATTGAAAAGTTGGCTCGTACGACCAAGGAGCTTGCTATAGAGCGCGCGGGGCATAGCTTTACCATGGCGCGGCCCAACGAGCTTCACGAGCTTGTAGAGTCAATCAAAAAGTCCAATGGCATGTGGTTCTTTGTCTTTAAACCTAACACGCTGACCTCAGATACTAACACCATGCTCGCACATTCGATGTAGCGAGCTAGTTGGTACAATGACCGCTATGGCTGTCCCTAAAGAAACGAAGGAGCGTCTGAAGAAACTACGCGAGGCAATCAATAAGTATCGTTATGAATATCACGTCTTGGACAAAGAGGGTATACCCATCGAGGCGCTTGATGCCCTGAAGCACGAGCTTGCAACCATAGAGGAGAAGTATCCAGAGCTAGTAACGTCTGACTCGCCAACCCAGCGCGTCGCTGGGAAGCCGCTCCCAGAGTTTAAGAAAGTGCGACACACTGCCAAGCAGTGGTCGTTTAATGACGCGTTTGACGAGAATGAGATGAGGGCATTTGATGAACGGGTAAAAAAAGGTATTGGCGGCACACCAACCTATACTTGTGAGCTTAAAATCGACGGGCTAAAGATCGTTCTCACCTATAAGAAAGGAATGTTAGTGACTGCAGCGACGCGTGGCGACGGAGAGGTGGGGGAAGATGTCACCATGAACGTCCGCACCATAGAGTCTGTACCGCTCTCGCTCCCTGAACCTATTGACTTGGTTGTTGAGGGAGAGGTGTGGCTGGGCAAGAAAGAGTTTAAAAAAATTAATACAATCCGTGTCTCTCAGGGCGAACAAGAGTTTGCTAACCCTCGTAACGCTGCCGCCGGCTCTATTCGTCAGCTTGATCCAAAAGTAGCGGCGGCGAGAAAGCTCGATACCTTTATATACGACATTGCTGAGGCAAGTGTTCCGCTACCAAGGACGCAGCACGACGAGCTTCAGTATCTTGGCACACTTGGGTTCAAGGTAAATAAGGAAGTGGTAATAGCGCAGACGATTGAAGATGTAATTAAGTACTGGAAGAGCTGGCACGATAGGAAGGATAAGCAGGACTACCTTATTGATGGGGTGGTGGTCAAGGTGAACGAGCGCGCACAGCAAGACATACTTGGCTACACCGGCAAGGCGCCTCGATTTGGCATCGCATTTAAATTTCCTGCAGAGCAGGTCACCACGGTGCTTGAAGATATTGTGTTTCAAGTCGGACGTACGGGAGTTATAACTCCTGTTGCGCATCTACGACCTGTGTCAGTGGGTGGAGTGGTGGTGTCTCGGGCTACCTTACATAACGAAGACCAAATAAAGCGACTTGATGTTCGTGTAGGAGATACCGTGGTGGTACAGCGTGCGGGAGATGTAATCCCCGAGGTGGTACAGGTGGTGCCTGAACTTAGGCAAAAAAATGCAAAGATTTTTGTGTGGCCAAAACGTGTAGCTGCGTGCGGTGGAAATGGTGCCATCGAGCGTGTCTCAGGTATGGCGGCATGGCGGTGTGTTAATAAAAACTCTGGCATACAGCTGAGAAGGAAGTTTTACCACTTTGTGGGGAAGCACGCATTTGACATAGAGGGATGCGGACCAAAGACCATCGATCTTTTAATGGATGAAGGGCTTCTTACTACCTACGCTGACCTTTTTACTCTTACTGAGGGCGACGTTGAGGGCCTTGAAGGGTTTGCAGAGCTTGCGGCAAAAAACCTTGTTGAGGGGATACGGGCGCGAACCACGGTATCGTTAGATCGATTTTTGATCGGACTTTCAATCGAACACGTTGGAGAAGAGACGGCACGAGATATTGCCGCACACTTTGGGACACTAGAAGCTGTGAGAAGCGCAACACCTGAGGATCTTATGAATGCCGATGGTGTGGGGGACGTAGTGGCTGAGTCGATAGTTGCATGGTTTAAAGATGTAGAGAACAAAGAAGCGCTCGCACTTTTATTAAAAGAAATCACGGTGCTTCGCGCTAAGAAAAAGTCTGTGGGCCCACTTAATGGGAAATCGTTTGTCGTTACTGGAACACTGACATCAATGAGCCGTGAGGAGGCCGAGGCCAAAGTACGAGAGTTGGGCGGCACAACACCAAGCTCTGTCTCAAAAAAGACCTCGTATGTTGTTGTCGGCGATAACCCCGGCTCCAAGGCCGAGAAGGCGAAGGCGCTTGGCGTCACAACCCTCACCGAAAAGGAATTTTTGGCGCTCCTGTGATACGATAGCCCCATGTCAGTCTCGGCGGATGATGTAAAAAAGCTCGCAGAGCTCTCACGGCTTCACCTCACTGACGCTGAGGTAGAGAAGATGCGAGGTGAGATAGAATCTATATTGGCCTATGTTGATGTGATACAAAAGGTACCCCTTCCCGAGGGGGTGGCCGAGTCTCCACACTTAGCACTCCAAAACGTGATGCGAGAGGACGGCGAGCCACATGAGTCTGGTAAGTATACAAAGGATGTGGTTGACCAATTTCCTGACAAGGAGGGTAATTATCTGAAGGTGAGAAAGATTCTTGGTTAGTATGGAGCTTACTGACTTATCTGCAGGGGAACTTGCTAAGGGCTATGCTGCCAAAGAGTTTAGCGCGCTCGACGTGACGCGTGCACACCTCGCGCGTATTGAAACTGAGAACCCAAAATTGAACGCATATCTTGAAGTGTTTGATGATGCCGAGTCGAGCGCAAAAAGTGCTGATGAGAGAATTATGCGCGGTGACGCGCACCCGTTGACCGGTGTGCCCGTTGCAGTTAAGGACAACATTTTAATTAAGGGCAAGCACGCAAGCGCTGCGTCAAAAATGCTTGAGAATTATGTCGCGACCTATGATGCAACATGCATTGAACGATTGAAGGGTGCAGGTTCAGTTTTTCTCGGTCGAGTCAATATGGACGAATTTGCTATGGGCACCTCGACCGAGCACTCAGCGTATGGGCCAACAAAAAATCCAGTTGATATAACTCGCGTTCCTGGGGGAACATCAGGTGGATCTGCAGCTGCAGTCGCTGCGCACCTCGCCCCAATCGCGCTCGGTACTGATACAGGAGGCTCGGTGCGTCAGCCAGCAGCATTATGTGGAGTGTACGGATTCAAGCCTACCTATGGAGGAATATCTCGTTTTGGTCTTATCGCTATGGGTTCGTCTCTTGACCAGTTAGGCATTCTCTCAAGAAAGACTGATGACATTGAGACAGTGTTTAACACTGTGCGCGGAATAGATGGTAATGACGCAACCACGCTCCCTGATGTTCCGGCAGTGCCATTTTCAAAACGAGTGGGTGTGCCACGCGCGTTTGTAAAAGACGCACAGCCCGATGTCGTAAAAGTTTTTGAGGAGTCGCTCGCAGTGCTCGCAAATAAGGGTTATGAAATTGTAGATATCGATCTTCCCGTCGCTCCGCACGCGCTCGCGGCGTACTATATTATTATGCCGGCAGAGCTCTCGACTAATCTCGCTCGGTTTGATGGGATGCGGTACGGACTTCACAAGGACGGAGAAACACTTTTAGATTCATATAAGCAGTCTCGTGCGGCAGGATTTGGCGCTGAGGCAAGACGAAGAATTATCCTTGGGACGTATGTGCTCTCGCACGGATACTATGACGCATATTATCGCAAGGCAGTCTCGCTTCGAGCAGAATTGGTGAATGAGTTTGATGGCGTGTTTAAAAACGTATCGTATATTGCGACGCCAACAGCGCCGGGTCCCGCTTTTAAAATAGGTGAGAAGCAAGACCCACTGTCCTTATACCTTGAAGATATTTTCACTGTCTCTGCAAATCTTGCAGGAGTGCCGGCCATCTCGGTACCGTTTGCGACACTTCCGCGCGACGGCGTCGATCTTCCTGTTGGCGTACAGTTTATGGCTCAAAAGCGTGCAGAACCTGCACTGTTTGCGATTTCCCGTGATGTAATGGGGGAGTAATGGCTGGAGTCCCGTACATAAATCTTCAATACTTTTTTTGTCTTATCGTCACTATTTTTGGTGGCGAGTGTGCAAAGGATGTACCTGATGTATCAGTTGATACTTCGGGTATTGGTGCCGCAATTCAAACTGCGACCTCGACTGCGGCGGGTGTCGCACAGGGGGCGGGAGAGTCTGCTGGCGGATTTTGGTCATGGTTATGGCCCTTTGGCAGTTGGTCGGGATCAGCAGACATTGTTGTTTCAACCACGACAGGGATTATAGAAGAGGGGCCGTCTCTTGTTACTTCACTATTTACCTCGCTACCAGTGGGTGTGCAGAGCGTGTTAGTCGCACTCGGTGTAGGACTTACCACTATCTGGTCGGTGTTTAGCTGGGCCTCGTACTCTCTTTCAGGAATACTTGCCATGGCGATAGCCTCTGCTGTCTTTGGGCTTGTGTATATTCGCGTGAAGGAGTGGGGGAAGTATGGGGTACTGCCACCGCGCGACGCAACAAAAAGCTATGGGTGGAGCAGGTGGCAAGACTTGTTAAACGAGACCATGTCTACCGATCCAAAAAAGTGGCGGCTCGCCATCCTTGCTGCGGACGGTATGCTCGGAGAACTGCTCACTCGCCTTGGCTTTCACGGAGAGACAACGGGGGATCAGCTTCGCGGGGTACCAGACGACGCATTTGTGACGGTGCCGCAGGCGTGGGAAGCGCATAGAATTAAAAACTTTGTGACCGCGCGTAACTCAAATTTTGTTTTGACCCAGCGCGAAGCTTTTCGCGTTATGAAATTGTACGAGCAAGTGTTTGAGGAGTTTGATTTTATTTGATATGCCATTGCCATCAAAATTTATTCCTGGACTTGAGGTGAGTGAGAGGTACTTTGTCGAGATAGTAGAGCCGCTTATTGCTACACACTTTCCTGATCTTAAATATGCTGCAGGGCTCATAGGTCACGGATCAGAAGTTTTAGGATTTGATATTCCACAATCGATGGATCACGATTGGGGCCCTCGCGTGCTTTTATTTCTGAGCAACGATGACCTAGTCGAGAGAAAGAACCAAATTGAGGAAGTTTTGCATGCAAATATTCCTGAGAAATATCTTGATTATTCAACATCGCTTTTGGCAGAAGGAAAAAAGTTTGAGTTGAGAATCGAGGTTCACTCTGTCGACTCATATTTTAAAGAGTGTGTACATGAAAAAAACCTGACATTAGACCCACACAAAGAGCTCGATAGTGTCGATTGGCTTTTATTCCCACAACAGGAACTACTAGTGCTTACTGGCGGCAAGGTGTTTCGCGATGATATTGGCGAACTAACTACTGTCAGGAAGAAGCTTGAATACTACCCACACGATGTATGGTTGTTTATTTTGGCAGCACAGTGGCGACGGATAGGCCAAGAGGAGCCATTTGTAGGAAGGGCAGCTGACGCCGGCGATGACCTAGGCTCACAGGTAGTTGCGGCGAGAATGGTGCGAGAGGTAATGAGGCTTTGTTTTATGATGGAAAAGAAGTATATCCCGTACTCAAAGCATTTCGGTAACGGATTTCGTCGGCTCGCATGTGCCAAGGATCTAACGCCTATCATGCGCAAAGCATTGATGGCTGGGGATTTTGCTACGCGTGAGAAGTATATGTCAGAGATGTATGAGTATGTAGCTCGAATGCATAACGCACTTGGCATTACTGATTCTGTACCAGTAAAGGTAACAAAGTTTGTCGAACGACCCTACTTGATCATTCACGCAGAAGACATTGACGAAGCAATCAAGAAGCAGATTAAAGATCCTGTGCTAAAGAATCTAAAGGTAAAGTTTGGGGCAGTTGACCAGTTTGCTGATGATACTGATTTTTTGACCAATTTTACCCGCGAGCAAAAACCATTTGAAAAGATCCGTGCTCTTTATGAGTATTGATTGTCAAAAAATTTACTCCTATCGCTAAGCTGTACGAGCAAGTGTTTGAGGAGTTTGATTTTATTTAGCTCCGCGAGTTTCTTTTTCAATCAATGCAGTAACCTGTCTCAAAGCTTCTGCCGGTCCTAGATCACGACGCAGTTTACCGTACAGTTTTTTGTACGAATCAGGAATACCAAGTCGCTTTCTTCCTATTCGTCCAGCCGCGTGGAGAGTCTTCGCACGTTCGCTAGCCGCGCTTTGATGCTCTGGATCAGCATAGTATGCTTCTATACCTCTGCTGTGCGCCTCTTTATACTTTGAATTTGAGTGGAGTGCTTTCATCCGTGCTGACATCAGAGCTCGGTACTCCGGCGACTTCCTCCCATCTGTTTTTGGCGGCCCCTCGTTCATCGAGTATTTGTACTATAAGCATCAATATGCAGCAACTGGCGCTTGAGGAGTTTGATTTTATTTAATGTGTTTCATTTTAGATACCGCGTGCCACGGGATCTTGCTTCCATCGCTTAATTCAATGTAGGTGTCAGTACCGCACCCCTTACACTTCGTCTCGTCGTAGATACGCTTAATGTTTGCTCGATACTCTTGAGGCTTGTTACCAGTTGACCCATCTGAGTCTGGGTTTACCTTGATGTATACTCGTTCGCCAACTTTAAAAAGTGTGCGACGAAACCCGTATCTTATAAAAGTTCTCTCTCTGATTTGGGGATATACTTCTTTTGATTCAGGTGTTACAGGCATATTTTTTGTTAGTGTTAAGTACAGTCATTTTGATTTTATCATTATTTACGTTATACTTTGCCCAGCCACAGAGGCATATAGCGGGGTAGAGGAGTGGTACCTCGGGAGGCTCATAACCTCCAGACCCAGGTTCGAATCCTGGCCCCGCAACCACGTAAAACAAAGAAGGCACCCTTTGGGTGCCTTCTTTGTCACGTGGCTTGCCACGAGAGGAGTGTAGCGACTTTTACGTGAGCCCCGAGGTGAGCGAAGCGAACTTTTCGGGGCCATACAGGACGTGTACAATTTCAGTATGTACTATGTGTACGTCCTGCAGTGCGATGCAGATGGGACACTCTACATAGGTTATTCCGCTGATCTCAAAACAAGAGTTGCTGATCACTTGAAAGGTAAAGGCGGCAGAACGACCATGCTAAAGAAAGGCTGGCGTTTAATCTACTACGAAGCATATTTGAATAAGAATGACGCCACCGGCCGCGAGAAATTCTTAAAGAGTGGTTCTGGTTGGCGCTATCTCAAAAAACAACTTACAAATTACTTGGCCAAAAGTTAAGTTATACTTTACTCATGGCAATTAAAGTAGGGATCAACGGGTTTGGGAGGATAGGCCGTGCCTTTTATAGGTACGCATACGATAAGAAAGAAATTGATATTGTCGCAGTAAACGATCTCTCAGACGCCAAGGCGCTTCGCTACCTGCTCCAGCACGACACAGTCTACGGGAGAGCCCCGTTTGAAGTACGAGCAAAAGAAGGCTCATTTGTCGCAGGCACCAAAGAAGTAAAAGTTCTCACTGAAAAAGATCCAGCAAAGATCCCATGGGGAGAGCTTGGTGTAGATGTGGTTATCGAGTCCACAGGATTTTTTGATAGCTTTGAAAAGTCGAAAGCACACCTTGTGGGCGGAGCAAAGCGCGTGGTTATTACAGCTCCAGCCAAAGACGCAGATACCAACACCGAAGGCGCGACTGTGCTCGTTGGGATCAACGAGGACAAGCTAAAGACATGTGTAGTGTCCTCTAATGCGTCATGCACAACCAACGCCGGCTCGCCGCTTATGGCTATTCTTGATGAGACAGTTGGTATCGAGCTCGCGCTTCTTAACACGACTCATGCATACACCGCATCACAAGCGTTGGTTGATGGTCTTACTAGAGCTCACAATCTCCGTGAATATCGAGCTGGCGCACAAAACCTAGTCCCAACATCAACTGGTGCCGCGATAGCCGTTACCAAGGCGCTTCCTCAGCTTGAGAAAAAGTTTGATGGTATCTCGATACGCGCTCCCATTGTCTGTGGGTCTCTGGTAGACGTTACGTTTGTCGCTAAACGTGCGACTTCTGCAGAAGAGATAAACGCGATTTTGAGAAAAGCTGCGGCAGATCGACGGTGGGACCAAATATTTACTGCGACTGACGAAGAGTTGGTCTCATCAGACATCGTGGGGATGGAGTACGGCTCTATCGCCGATCTTTCACTTACCAGAGTGGTCGGTGGGACATTAGTTAAGTGTGTGCGTGGTACGACAACGAGATGGGGTATGTAGCAACTTTGTATCGGCATGTCATCAAAGCAGGGGCATAATTTTGACGGACCGGTGTATCTTGCAGCTGATCACGCAGGGCGCGAGCTTAAAGAGTTTATTCAAGACAAGCTGTCGTCCTTTGGATACAAAGTCACTGACCTTGGCGCGCACGGCGATGACCCGATAGATGATTATCCAGAGATAGTGCGTCCTGCCGCAGAGGCAGTAGCCAAAGACCACCACGCTCGCGCGATTATTTTTGGTAAGTCAGGAGAGGGAGAGGCAATGGTGGCTAATAGGCTAAGTGGTGTGAGAGCAGCGGTCTATACCGGAGGTCCTTTAGAGATTATTCGTCTTGCACGCGAACACAATAATGCGAACGTCCTTTCAATCGGAGCTGAGTTTGTCTCAGAGGATGATGCGTGGCAGGCGGTGCATTTATTTCTGGGGCTTACTTTTTCTGGAGAGTCGCGCCACGAGCGGCGCATACATGAGATAGATGAATGAGATAATCCCAGCAATCCTGCCACGCACATTTGATGACTTGAGCGGTGCTCTTGCACGATTGCGAGGCGCACCACTTACTGTACAGCTTGATATCTGCGATGGTTTTTTTGTACCCGAGCGCACGTGGCCTATGGGACCGTCTGACCGCGCACACTTTGCCGAAATGTTGAAAGGGGATGAGGGGCTCCCGTATTGGCAGGATTTTAACTTTGAAGTTGATCTCATGGTGCATACACCAGAAAGATATATACCTCAGTGGATAGCGGCGGGAGTGACGCGGGTTGTCGTGCATCTTGAGTCTCGACACGAGTGGCACGATGTTAGGGACGCGGCGGGTGACTCGGTTGAGATCGGGCTCGCCGTTGACCTCGACCCACCATATGAAAAGTTGGCTGCCTATGTGCCTCGCGTTGAGTACCTTCAAATTATGGGAATTGCACGTCTTGGCAGGCAGGGTGAAAATCTTGATGAACGAGTGTTTGGTCTTGTAAAGCGAGTTCGTACTGATTTTCCCGATGTTACAATTCAAATAGATGGTGGGGTAACGCTCGAAAACGCTCGCGCGCTTTTAGACGGAGGAGCAGACAGGTTGGTAGTAGGATCGCACATTGTCTCGGACCCATCTCCCAAGGACGCACTCATCGCTTTTCAAAACCTTTCATGACACACCTTACTGAAGACAAAGAGCAGCTTTTGAGAAAAACTGCACAAACCGTACGCGAGACTATTATTCGCATGTTGGTTTCAGCAGGGAGCGGCCACACCGCGGGACCTTTGGGTATGGCGGACATCTTTACCGCATTTTATTTTCATATACTCAATCACGATCCCAAACGACCTGAGTGGCCTGACCGCGACCGACTCATACTCTCAAACGGCCACATCACGCCCGTGCGCTATGCGACTATGGCGCTTGCGGGATACTTTCCCGTTGAAGAGTGTGAGACATTGCGGAAGTTTGGTTCACGACTTCAAGGCCACCCCGAGCGAGAAAAGCTTGCTGGCGTTGAGACTACGTCGGGCCCTCTTGGCCTCGGGCTCTCACAGGCTTCTGGTATCGCCTATGCCGCGCGGATGGATGGGAAAAAATTTCGTACCTACTGCATAATGTCCGATGGCGAGCAAGCGTCGGGCAATGTGTGGGAGGCGGCGATGTTTGCGGGCAAGAATAAACTTTCAAATCTCACCGCGCTTATTGATAGAAACAATATCCAAATAAATGGCATGACAGAGAATGTGATGCCATTAGAGCCACTGCGAGATAAGTACGAGGCATTTGGATGGCACACGTTAGAGATCAATGGACACAACATCGAAGAGGTAGTGGACGCGGTCGAGACAGCAAAGGCAGTGTATGAAAAGCCGACGGTGATTATCGCACACACCATCCCAGGGAAGGGCGTGCCTGAGATTGAGTTTGATTTTCACTGGCACGGCAAGCCGCCAAAGAAAGATGAGGCAGAGAAGTTCTTAAAAGCGATCCGCACTGCGGGTGGGAAGGTAGAAGGAGAGTATGCTTAACCAAAACGCAAAATTAAATACAAAGATTTTTGACGCTGATGTTGAACAGGCACCGACACGGGACGGGTTTGGTAATGGCGTAGTCGAGGCAGGGGAGAAGGACGAGCGGGTGGTGGTCCTCTGCGCCGACCTTGCAGAGAGCACACGTGCGGAGTGGTTTCAAAAAAAGTTTCCAACTCGCTACATAGAGCTTGGCGTCGCAGAACAAAACTTGGCAGCAGTAGGGAGCGGTATGGCTAACTATGGCAAGATCCCATTTATCACCTCATATGCTGCGTTTAGCCCAGGGCGTAATAACGAGCAGATTCGCACGACGATTTCACTCAACAATGTTCCCGTTAAGGTGTGCGGTATGCACGCGGGGGTCTCTGTGGGTCCCGATGGCGCGACCCACCAAGCGTTAGAGGACATTGGCCTCATGCGTATGCAGCTGAACATGGTTGTCATTGTGCCTGCGGACGCAGAAGAGGCGCGCAAGGCTACCTACGCTGCTGCATTTAATGAAAAGCCTACCTATTTGAGATTTGCAAGAGAAAAGTCTCCTATTATGACTACGGCTGAGACGCCATTTGAAATTGGTAAAGCATATACCCTGTGGGAGTCAGAGTCTCCACAGGTCGCCCTTGTAGGGTGCGGACAACTCTTGCACGAGGTACTCCTAGCTGCCAAGGAGCTTGAAGAAAAAGGGGTTCGAACCATGGTGGTAAACATGCACACGATAAAACCGCTTGATGGCAAGATGTTGAGCGACATCGCCTCTAAGGTAGGCAAAGTGGTCACCGTCGAAGAGCATCAAGCGGCAGGTGGGCTGGGGAGTGCCGTAGCAGAGTTTTTATCAGAGCATATGCCAGTGCCCATTGAGATGGTTGCAGTTCGTGACCGTTTTGGACAGTCTGGTACCCCTACTGAGCTCTACCGCGAGTACGGCCTTGACCGCGCTGCAATAGTTGCAGCAGTTCAAAAAATCCTGAAACGAGGGTAGTATGCCCACATGGGTGCAAAGCAAATAATTACCGATCTTGCCGCACAGGCCGGCATATCTATTAATGGTACAAATTCGTGGGACTTGCAGGTGCATAATGAAAAGTTCTATTCTCGCGTATTAGGTGGAGGGTCGCTTGCTGTTGGTGAGTCATATATGGACGGATGGTGGGATGTTGATGCACTCGATCAGTGTGTGTCGCGCGTGGCAGCTGCACGGCTCAAGGAAAAGATCATTACTCCGAGCTTGGTTATTAACGGCGCGCTTGCTTTTTTCTCGAATATGCAGAGCAAGATGCGCTCGCGCGTAGTTGGCGAAAAACATTATGATGTGGGTAACGACTTGTATAAAGCAAAGTTAGACAAACGGATGACGTATACCTGTGGGTACTGGAAGGACTGCAGCACCCTTGATAAAGCGCAGGAAGCAAAGCTCGAACTTGTATGTAAAAAGATTGGACTTAAAAGTGGTGATCGAGTGCTCGACATTGGCGGAGGGTGGGGAAGTTTTGCGCAGTATGCAGCCGAAATGTATGGCGCAACTGTCGTTGCAACCACCATTTCAAAAGAACAAGCTTTACTTGGTAGAGAGCGTACCAAGGGTCTTCCTGTAGAAATTCGACTTCAAGACTATCGCGAGACCGCAGATGGACCGTATGACCACGTTGTCTCCTTGGGTATGTTTGAGCATGTTGGACGCAGAAATTATCGAGCGTACATGAAAAAAGTGCATTCACTCCTAAAGCCCGATGGACTTTTCTTACTGCACACCATTGGAGGGAATCGTTCGGTATGGGTTTCAGAACCTTGGTTTGATAAGTATATATTTCCAAATGGGATGCTCCCATCAATTAAACAAGTCGGGGCATCGATTGAAGGTTCATTCGTTATGGAGGATTGGCATAATTTTGGGACTGATTATGACAAAACACTTATGGCTTGGTTTAAGAATTTTGACACGGCGTGGCCAGCACTCAAAGACAAGTACGACGAGCGGTTCTACAGAATGTGGAAGTACTACCTTCTCTCGATGGCGGGCATATTCCGTGCTCGTGAGATGCAGCTGTGGCAGATTGTGCTGTCCAAGGGTGGTGTGCCCAACGGGTACAACACGGTGCGCTAGCTAGTTTACGAAGCTTCGTTTTGCCTCTCGCTTGAGAGCGACGTAGAGCTCGCTGATAGTCTCTGGCCACGGCACCTCGTGATATGTAATGCCCTTGTCCTTACAGAATTCTCTTACTAACACACGAGCATCGGCGAGCTTAAATCGCGACATTGAGGTAAACAAGTGGTGTTCTATCTGATAGTTAAGTCCACCGTAGAGAAAGAATATTGTGCCAGATGGGGTGATGTTGCGCGTCGATGAAATTTGTTGTGTCCACGATTCGGCTTCATCAGGCCCTATCTCCTCCATCCCCTTATGGTTCGGTGCAAAGATGATGCCGAGGTACGCACCTCCTACCAGTATGATAGTTGCGAGATACACAAATGCCGTTACAAGCGGAAGAAAATATAGTGCAATAAAAAACAGGATAGAAAAATGCAGCGCAATTAATACTAATTCAAAAACGTTTCGTAGTGACGGATTCTTAAGCACAAAAAGAATATCGCGAGCAACATAGCTGATGTATACAAATGGCAGTGCCACCCAGAACGTGAGATGTTGATACGCAAACAGCCAACGAAATCGAGGCGTTGGCCGTTCGCTGAACTGTTTTTCAGAGAATACAAACGGTATGGTGACATCTGGGTCATATCCGATGTGGTTTACATGTTTGTGGTGCAGGTTGTGATTCAAAAACCATTTTTCTCCGCTCATCCCAACAAGAAGTGCCCACGTCACAGTCCCGACATTTCGATTAACCGTTGGAGATGAAAACACCATGTTGTGGGAGAGGTCGTGGGACGCGGTCCCGACACGTATCGATGAGAAAACAAAAAAGACAGCGTTTATGAATTGCACGAATATGTTGTCTGTCAGGGTTACGAAAAAGAGGCTTGCGATCATCCCAACAATGCCGGCTCCCACAGAGCACAGGTACCTAAAGCGTGTTCGTTCAAACAGTCCTTGAGATTCGGCTTGGGCACGCAGTGCGTTGTAGTCCTCAAGAGGTAATAGGCGATTCGCCATAGAACGCTGGTGGTACTCAAAGAGTATCATGGTCGCATACGGTAGAATGGAGGGATGAAGATTTATATCATCCGGCACGGGGTTACTGATTCAAACAAAAGCGGCATCAGACAGACGCGTGAGGGGTTTTTAAGTGATGAGGGTATTGGGCAGGCGCGTGCACTTGCAGATAGGCTCACGGGGCTTCCTATAGATTCTATCTTTTCTTCTCCGTACCCACGCGCACGCCAGACAGCGGATATCATCTCAGCCGCAGTAAAAAATCTACAAGTGCAGGAGTCTGAATATTTGACCGAGGTGCGCTATCCATCTGAGGTGGTGGGGAAACCAAAAGATGATCCCGAGTCGGTAAAGATTCTCGAGCGCATTCAAGCGCACTATGGTGAGGATGGGTGGAGATTCTCTGATGAAGAAACTTTTGAGGAGTTTGTGAACCGAGCCCATATAGTGCTCGAACATATTTCAAAGACAGGATTTCAAAATGTGGTCGTCGTGTCGCACGAACGATTTATTCGCGTTTTGATCGGCGTGATACTACTAGGACGCGAGTTCACCCCAGGGGTCTTTCGAGTAGTGAGAAAAAATATGTACGTGTCAAACACCGGTATCACCGTGTGTGAACAATATGTAAATGAGGGCGGTCCGTGGCGCTTGATGACGCTCAATGATCACTCACACGTTACCGCCACTGTCCACGCCCCTGAGAAAGATACCCTATGAGGCATAGGCGCGTGCATCCATGGGGAGGGTTGGTGGTGGTCGCCATTCTCTCTGCAGTACTTCTTATTGTGTGGCTCATTATCTCAAGTGGGTCAGTAGAGACCTCGGTTGAGCAGGTGCCCTCTGATATAAAAAATATCAAGCTCATTAACGAAGAACTGAGAAACCAAGGACTAGAGCCTATAGAATTTTAGACAAGCGGATGCGCCGCGACAATGCTCTCAAGCGCATCTTTAGTTTGAAGCCCGCGTTGTGCGCCAATGTCCTGTACTACCTGCGCCGCGTTGATAAGTCCGCGGTACATCGAGTCTTTTAATGGTGAGCCAGTGCCAAAATAGACCGCAGTAGTTGAAGTAAACGCATCTCCTGCTCCAGTTCTTTCAACGGGAGGCTTTTCATCTTTAAACATAGGGAGGTGTACGGTCTCGCCGTTTTCATAACCGTATGCACCATCAAGGTAATCAGTAACAATGACAGTCTTGGGACCAAGTGCTTGTAGGCCTTGCAAAAGCGGCTCTATAGTGTCAGCAGTATCAGGAAGCCCCAGTATTCGCTGAGCTTCTTCTTTGTTTACTACAAGAAGGTTGGCGCGCGCGTAGAGCCGCTTAAGTCTCTCTGCACCAAGTTTGATTTGAAACGTCCCCGGTTGAAAGCAAAAAAATATTGACGGGCGCGACTCAAGATACGTGGCGACGTCATCGTGATACTTTTCCGTGCCAGCTGCAATGGACGAAAAGTATACAATCTTTGGCTCTCCAAGGTCAGTGGGAAATTGGTATGGGTACGCGTGGTGGTTGATAAGTATGGTTCGTTCGTCGCCGTACCATAAGACATAGTGATAGTTGGTGAGCACACCTTCGTGCTGAGTAATGTGAGTAGTGTCCACGTGCTCGTCGGTAAACATTGATAGTATTCGATCTCCGTTCTGGTCCTTCCCCACATTTGAGACAAAGCCAGCGTTGAGTCCAAGACGCGCGGCAGAGACGGCAGCGTTTGCGGCATTGCCCACACCATAGATAACAGTGGATGATTCGTAGGGCACCTTGTCGCCAAAGCGCATACAGATCTCGCAGTCCTCATTATCGATGCGACAGTTGACGTGTGCGTCTTTGAGTTTGATGAAGTCATCGGCAACAGTGTCTCCAATTGCCACAAAATCGAGATTTTTCATACCGTCAGTATACCAGCGGCCGCAGAGTGACTACCAGACAAGAATACCGAACACGTACTGTAGCGTCACGATGACGAGCGTTGCGTGTGTAAACAAAGATCCCGCGTCAAAGCTTGAAGAATTGCCCTCAAAGCCATGAAAGCCAAAAAAACCAAACACCTCATCAATGAAGCTGTGGCCCCATGTCTCGGGTGCACGCCATGTGTAGCCGCGCAACCTTTGGGTGAGTGCAGTAAGTGGGCAAATGAACAGCAGTTTTTTTATGTACGGGAAGTACAAAAGCCCAGTGCCGTAGCCGGTCACGTAGAGTCCGATCACAAACCAAAAGTGCCAAAAAAAGACATCTGGCCACCACGATGATGATATAAAAAAAGTGCCAATCCAAAAAACAAATATGGGAATGTGCATCCAGAACGACACCTCTCCTATGAACGTCGTTTTCACTTCGACTAGTATAGCGCAGGTGCGGTATCATTGGCTGATGAGCCTTGCAGATGATTTGAGAGGAATTGTAAAGGGGGAGGTGGACAATTCGGTCGACACAAGAGAGAAGTATAGCCGTGACGCATCGCTGTTTAGAGTAGTGCCTGAGGTTGTGGTTCGCCCAAAAGATGTAGACGACATCAAGTCGCTGGTTCGATACGCATCGGCGCACGAAGGGGTAACCCTGACACCGCGCGCCGCCGGTACCGATATGTCAGGTGGACCGCTCACATCTTCTGTTGTTGTAGACATGATGGCACACATGAATACATTTATAGAACTAGGCGATAGGTACGCAGTGGCAGAGCCGGGGCTACTCTTTAGAGATTTTGATGCACACACTAAAGAGAAAGGGTTAGAGATGCCGGGATATCCCGCATCAAGGAATATTGCGGCATTGGGTGGCATGGTGGGAAACAATGCGGGTGGCGAAAAGCACCTCAAGTACGGTAAGACGGCTGAGTATGTTGAGGAAATAAACGTGGTACTAGCAGATGGGAACGAACATGTCCTGAGTGCTGACCCGTCACGCGACGATGCGTACGTCGCTGAGTTGCGTGCGAGGATACGCGAACTAGTAACAACAAACGCGAGCGTGATTGAGGCAGCAAAGCCTGTGGTGAAGAAAAATTCGTCCGGCTACGCTCTGTGGGACCTTGGCGCGACAACAAATCTCGCGCGGCTTTTGGTGGGGTCTCAAGGAGCGCTCGGCATTATTACCCGTATACGATTTGGGTTGGTGAAGCCAAAGCCCTTCTCGTCAATGGTAATAATTTTTCTTAACGATCTCACACAGCTTGGCACTGTTGTGCCGCAGGTGTTGTCGCATCACCCAGACTCATTTGAGTCGTACGACGATCACACATTTTCTCTTGCCATTAAATATTTTCCAGAATTTGCTGCACAGATGAAGACGGGAATTATCCCGCTGGGAATTTCATTTTTACCTGAACTGTGGATGCTCATTACTGGAGGTGTGCCCAAGCTCGTGCTCCTTGTCGAGTTTCGGGCTGATACTCAAGAAGCGGCACTGAAGTGTGCAGAGCGTCTTGCTCAAGAACTACAGAGAGAGTCGAGTACATCAATACGAATCGCAAAAGATGCCCGCGCCGCTGAGAAGTACTGGGCCATTCGTCGCGAGAGCTTTGCACTTCTCAGAAAAAAAGTACGCGGCAAGCGAACCGCACCATTTATTGATGACTTTGTGGTACCACCTACATCTCTTGCTCAATTTCTACCCGAGCTCGTTGCGCTTCTCTCAGAGTACCAGCTTACCTATACTATTGCAGGACACGTAGGGGATGGGAACTTTCATATTATTCCGCTCATTGACCCGAAAGACCCCACCATGCCGCGCGTGATTCAGGAACTTTCAAAAAAAGTGTATGACCTTGTGCTTCGCTACCACGGTTCTATTTCTGGAGAGCATAACGACGGGTTTATTCGGACACCATTTGTGAAGCAGATGTTTGGTGAAAAAATGTACGCGCTCTTTGAAGAGGTTGAGCGCATTTTTGACCCAAAGGGGATCTTTAACCCTGGGAAAAAGGTGGGCACTACGTTTCCTGACGCTGTGTCCCACCTCGACCTTGGCAAATAGGGCCAATTCGGCTATAGTAGGGCGACATGACGATAGCGCTCACAGCTACTAAAAGAACCGAGATGGGGAAGGAGGTCTCTGCCCTCAGAAAGGCTGGCTCTATGCCCGCGGTAGTCTATGGCCCAAAACAAGAGTCTCTCTCGATAACCCTTAACCGACGTGAGTTTGAAAAAGCCTTTAAGTCAGCAGGTGAATCAACAGTGGTTACTATCTCTGTTGATGGGGCTCAGATTCCTACCCTCATCCACGAAGTTGACCACGACCCTGTGACCAATGTGCCACGCCACGCCGACTTTTATGCCATCGTGAAGGGTCAAAAAGTAAAGGTCAAAATCCCACTTGAGTTTACTGGTGAGTCAGCGGCAGTAAAGGGGGGCGCAAACCTTGTGAAGACTCTCTATGAAATAGAGGTTGAAGCAGACCCAATGAATCTTCCTCACGAATTAGTTGTTGATATTACCTCATTGGTTGAAGTGGGGTCACAAATTGTAGCTAGCGACATCGTTCTTCCTACTGGTGTTGAGCTGATGGAGAATCCAGATGAGGTAATAGCGATTGCTGCAGCCGCTAAGGAAGAGGTGATAGAGGAGGCACCGGTAGCCGTTGACATGACCCAGATTGCTGACTCAGTAGAGCGCGGAAAGAAAGAAGAAGAAGAAGGAGGAGAAGAGCCAAAGGCAGAATAGCCCTTACAATTTTTGTTTTGTCACGCGCCTCTCAGGGGCGCGTTATACTTTTTATATGAGGCGCATAGTCGTGTGTTTCTGTATGCTCTCGGTTCTAGTCGGGGGAGCTTTTGTTGTTGCGCCTGTACCTACGCATGGCGCTGAAAGTTTTTTGACTGACGCAGACAAGGCGCGGCTTCAAGATGAGTACAATAAGATCCAAGCCGAGATTGCCGAGTGGCAAAAGGTGCTTGATGAAACCCGCTCGAAAAAGAATACCCTCCAAGGTGACGTCACCGAGCTCAATGCGCTTATTAAAAAAGCTGAAGCTGAGATAAAACAACGAAACGTCTCAATAACCAGACTTTCAGATGAGATAACTCAAAAATCAAAACTCATTTCGAGCTTTGAGGCGCAGCTTACGCGCGGCCACGCATCGTTAGCCAACATGATACGGTTGCAAAATGAGGCTGATCAGCGCTCGATAGCAGAGATAGTGCTCTCGCACGAAGATTTTGATGATTTGTACGGGTCGCTCGAGGCTATAGCGGTGGTACGCCGCTCGCTCCAAGAGTTGTTCGAGGAGGTCCGTAATGTAAAAGAGTCGACAGAAGTCGAGAAAGAACAGCTTGCAAAGAAGAGAAATCAAGAACTTGATGCCAAGTACGATGTAGAACTCACCAAAAAGCAGATCGCAGTCAATGAGGCTGAGAAAAAGAAACTTCTTAATATCACAAAAGATCAAGAGAAGACGTATTCAACCGTACTTGCAGAGCGCCAGCGCCGCGCCGAGCAAATACGAAACGCACTTTTTCCACTTCGAGACGCCGAGGGCATTTCATTTGGCACAGCGCTCGACGCCGCAAACAAGGCAGCGCAGTCGACGGGCGTGCGTGCCGCACTTATTCTCGCTGTCTTGTCTCAAGAGTCAGACCTTGGTAAAAACGTTGGCTCTTGTTTTGTCACCGACCTTGAGTCAGGGGATGGTGTTGGTAAAAACACTGGGACAGTATTTCAAAAAGTTATGAAGGCCCCGCGTGACACGTCGCCCTTTGAGCGAATAACTAACGACCTCGGACTTTCGTGGGCGGTGACCCCAGTGTCCTGTCCTTTGGGCCGCGTGTACACAGCGAGCCGCGGGTATGGCGGCGCGATGGGCCCGTCACAGTTCATCCCCTCTACGTGGCAGCTGTATGAATCGAAACTTAGAACTGCACTTTCAGTGTCGACGCCAAACCCATGGGACGCGCACCACGCGATTATGGCGACCGCACTCTACTTAAAAGATCTTGGCGCGGCGGGGGGCACCTATACCGCAGAGCGAAATGCGGCGTGCCGTTACTATTCAGGACGATCATGCGACAATCGAACTCCGGTGAACACACCGTACGGTGAGTCTGTTATTAAGAAAGCAGAAACATTTCAAGACAACATTGATTTCTTGAAGGGTGTCTAGATAAGTGGGGAAAAGGATCTTGCGCTTTATTTCCAGTGCTACTATTCGTGGTATATGCCACCAGATGTTGGGCAGGTACAGGCGATGCCAGTACCTCAGCCAAAGGAATCAAGTACAAAAATTTTATGGAGCATTGTCGCCATTGTTGTAGTTCTTGCCATACTTGTTCTTGCTTTCACGCTTTTCTCATCACGAGCATCGGGAAGTGTCACCGTGCTCGTTCGTGACGAGGCGGGCAATCGTACAGTCCATACACTCTCCCTAGATACTGGATCGTTGACTGAGAGATCAGACATTTCAGGAGACACTGTAGTGAGGGACAGCGACGAGGTCTTTATTCTCAGTGATGGATCTATAATCCGCCTCGACCCAGCTGGCGTGATACGACTTAACCAAGGACCACTCGGCCCTGTGAGTGTTTTAGTCGCATCACCAGTAGCACCTACTCTGACTACGCCTCTCACTGTATGGGGTGAAGCTGATCGCGTAGCGTGGATGAGTCCTGCGGATGGGTCGGTGCAGGTATTTGCCCGCTCGGAACGTGGGGCGTACTTGCCAGTGCTTCTTAATCAAGAGATTA
>CAYHUS010000002.1:0-30292 GCA_964359715.1 uncultured Candidatus Saccharibacteria bacterium | reverse complement strand
TACATAACGCATGCGCATTATTTTTTGATACGCCACCGGAAGTCGCATAATCAAAACCAGTACCGCCCTGCCATCTAGCGAGTTCATCAGACGCTCCGACTCGTCAACCCCAGGATCAAAACCCTTTTCCAACAGCATGTCGAGTGAAGTTACTTTTTTCTTTCGATACTCGTCAATGATGAGATTGTTGAGTGTGTGGTATAGAAACGCTCGCATTGTTTCTATCTTGCCGCCTCGAACCAAATAGCCCCACGTCTTGATGTATGTGTCCTGTACCAAGTCGGTACTAAGCGTGTGGCTATTGAGCTTAAAGAACGCGTGCGCTGCCATGCCTTTCGAGTGCGTCAGGTGTGCAAGAGTGAGTTGAGCCTGCCACATCTTGGCCTGCTTGGGAGTCATTACCACTTGAGACGCGTGCATAGCGTGTGTATTACAGAACGTGAGTGTTCTGCTAAAAAACTACTCTACAGACCGAGACGGAAACCGCTTTTCACATTACAGCGCGTCCCTTGGAGAAGCTACCTAATGTCACTATAGCACATCGGGCAAAAGTGGCTTGTAATGGCGGTGCCTCTTGTACGACCTAGCTATATGGACACACACAAACCAATTGCTGCTGATTTTATTAAACGTGTTACTGACGAGAGTTGGACCTATATTAAGACAGTCGTGGACATTGTGCACGAGCCCATCCTCATCCTAGACAAAGACCTGCGCGTGCGAGGAGCTAACGACTCCTTCTATCGCAGCTTCCAAGTTGAGGCACGAGACACCGAGGGGAGGGTGGTATATGAACTCGGCAATAAGCAGTGGGACATCCCGGCACTGCGCAAGCTTCTTGAAGATATTTTACCTAAAAACACATTTTTCAGAGGATTCGAGGTAACGCATGACTTCCCCACCATTGGCCGTAAGGTGATGATACTAAACGCGCGTCAGATTTACTTTAAAGAAGATACGGCAAAAACCATTTTTCCCCCAATCATTCTTCTCGCCATTGAGGATGTGACCGAGGTTATGGCGGTTGCCGAGACACTTGCCTCACATGCAAACTTGCTTGAAACAAAGTTTGCAGAACGTGCTCAAAAGCTTGAGTCTCACGTCCTAAAGCTAGAGCAAGAAATTCGCACGCTTAAAAAGTTGTAATGGGTCTCAGGGTACAACGACATCATCTATGAAGGGTGCATAGAGTCGACTATCCATCTACATACACTAACTCTAAAACTAAAAACATATGACTAAAAACATAAATACAATTGTCGCTACGCACCGCTCTGGCCTCCGTTCTGGAACTCTTGCGCTTGCACTTATCGTGACGATTCTCTTCGCATCTCTCTACGCAGTAAACGTAAATGCTGCCATTACCTCATCCCTTTATCTCGGTTCAACTGGATCTCAGGTAACTGAACTCCAGACCTACCTATCAACTAACGCCTCGTACTACCCATCAGGCCTTGTTACTGGCTACTTTGGTCCGCTCACCGAAGGTGGTGTGCAAAAGTTCCAAGTTGCTCAGGGCATAGTCTCAAGCGGTAGCCCAGCCACTACAGGCTACGGACGCGTCGGCCCAACCACAATGGCACGCATCAATGCGCTCAATGGTGGCGGGATTGTTAATAATGCCTCATGGGACACCGTCCCAGTTATGAGTGCACCGAACGTAAACCACACGAATACAACTGCAACGTTTACGTGGAATACAAACGAGCTCACCACAGGACAAGTGTACTGGAGCACATCAATTATTCAGTCTGACGAGGCTACAGGCCCTCGCCAAATGCCGTTTATTAGTGGCACACTCGCGCTTGACGCTGGAGGCAAGCAATCTGCTCACACTGTGACGGTGTCTAACCTTCAGCCAAACACGGTCTACTACTATGTAGTCCGCAACATCGACGCTGGTGGAAACGTAACGATGACAAATCCAATCTCGTTCCGCACGAACTAACGTTCGCTCGGCATCCACAAAACCCCGCATAGCGGGGTTTTGCTATTCCTCAATAAACCCACCGGCTTGGTGCGCCCATAGTCGAGCGTAAAGCCCATCGGTTTTATGCACCAGCTCGTCGTGCGAGCCGTCTTCGACAATCTTTCCCTTCTCCATAACGATGATTCTATCCATTTCTTTTATGGTCGAGAGTCGGTGCGCGATAGCGATCACCGTCTTCCCCTCCATAAGTGCGTGAAGCGCTTTCTGTATTTCAGCCTCGCTCTCAGAGTCTAACGACGACGTGGCCTCATCGAGCACCAATATCGGCGCGCCTTTTAGTATTGCGCGCGCGATGGCGACCCTCTGACGTTGGCCGCCAGAGAGCTTGACCCCGCGCTCTCCCACGAGCGTGGCGTACCCCTCGGGGAGCGACGCGATAAAGTCGTGCGCCTGCGCCTTGCGCGCCGCGGCCTCTATCTCCTCATCAGTAGCGTCTGGCCTGCCATACGCTATGTTGTTTCGTATTGATCGATGAAAGAGTGACGGCTCTTGCGGCACGATGGCTATGGCGTCGTGAAGAGACTCCTGCGTCACACCTTTGATATCTGTGCCGTCAATGCGTATCGCACCCTGCTGTATATCGTGCTGGCGCAGTAAGAGCGAGACAAAGGTAGTCTTGCCAGACCCAGAGGGACCCACAATACCGACTCGCTCGCCTGCCTTTATCTCAAGATTAAACGACTCAAATATATTGGTCTCGTTGTACGCGAAGGTCACATCGTCAAAGGTAAGTGTCCCTCGTTCAACAACAAGCGGTACAGCCTCATCAGTGTCGAGCATGTCGTGCGGTACTGCTATTTCATTTAGTCCTTCCAAGACCTCGCCGTAGCGCTCGGCAAACTGGTTCATCGATGAGCCAATAAAGGCAAACCATCCCATGATGCCGTTTAGAATGGTGAGCACCATCACAAACTCGCCAATGGTTATCTGTCCGCTCGACCAGAGAAAGTATCCCGCACCAATCATCGAGAGTGCGAAGAGCGTGTTGAGCACGTTGTTAAAGACCAACAACGTCTCGTAGTAGAACCAGCTCCACCACGACGCGACACGAAGCTCTTCTGTCCCTGCCTCTACCCGCTCGATCTCAGCGGCGCGTCGTGCAAAGTTTTTAACCGCAAGCATGTTGGTGACAATGTCCACCACAACTCCGGACACGCGCGAGCGTATCGCCGCACGCTGTTCAGAATATTTGGCGGTGCGTTTTGAGAGAAAGTAGTTCGCCACCACCAACGCCGCTATCCACCCAATAAATAAGTGTCCAACCCAATACGACACCGTGTAAACCAAAAATGCAGATGTAACAAACGCTATAAACGTCGAGAGGTAGCCCCACAAGAATGTCTCATACATCCCCTGCACGCCGCCCGAGGCGTTCCAAATCTTGCTCGCGGTCGAGCCAGCAAAGCGGTTATTGAAGTACGGGATCGAGTGGAGTGATAGGTAGCGAAAGAGCATATTTGCCCCATGACTTCTGGTTGAGGTGAGCCACGTCGCAGCAAAATAGTTAGCCGCTCGATACAAAAACTGGTGTCCAGTAGCAGTAAGTGGATACGCCACCACCCATATCAAGACTGCCGAGATCGCGACTGTACCGTTTGAATACGCCATCGAAGTATCAATGAGGCGCTTGAATACATAGTACGTGGCACTATCAATACTTCCCGCCAAGACGACGCACATAACAGCAAACATCCCCCAATACCAATAGGGCCTCGACGCGTAGAGCGCAAAGCGTATAGGGGTCTTTGGCAGTGATAGTTCGTTCTGCATATACTTCTCCAATCATAACCTGTAGATACGACACAAACGCCTCTCGTGCGCATTCCTTTTTATGGGAGTATGCTCCCTCGCGTGTGTCGTATCCAGCCGTGGTTATGGCCAGAGATTATTCTAGATTACACCATAAAAGTCTGGTGTCAAGTATCTTGGTCCTACTTTCCCTTTGCCGCCCGAGCGGCAATATTTTGTACAACAATGGCAAGTTTTTTTGCCGCACGTTTTTGAGTCTCGGTCAGTGGATTTTCCTTCCCCTCTGCGTGGGCAGCTCGGCGCACGCTCGTAAGCATCATAAGACGCGCGTACGCATTAGATTCAAAGGGGCTGCGAGCCATACTACCCTTACTCTGCGGCGAGTGGGAGAGCTACAATATCTAGTACTTTTGGCTTCTCTGCCTTTGCAGAGAGCACTGCCTTTCGAGCAAGCGCGTCAATCTGCTGTCGGCGTTGACGAGTCAGTGGATAGGTCTTGCCAATCTCGTTTCGTGCCTCGTTAATACGTGCGCGGATATTTCGATCAGAGTTCATAGACAGCAAATTAGCACAACTGCGTGTACCAGTCAAAATTGACTTTTACTGCTTTTGTTGCTTTCCAAATCGTGCCTTTCGCTGCTGTTGCGCACGGTACAAAGCACCCATAGGTACCGTAAGGTCGTCCTTCACTGGAATAGTCTTTTGAAACCATGTGATATTCCCACCAATAGCGGGTATGGGGCGTAGCTCATCATTTCTACCTCGTATCTCTTCGCGGCGGATAATTTTTTCTTCTTTCATGCCTTATATCCTACTCTTCAAGGTCCGGCTGTCAACAATATCTATCCTACTCTCTGCTTTTCCTAAATCGCCACCTTCGTTTTCTACGCTTCTCACCTTTTCGCTTTGAATCAGGGTTATTGTCAAGCTTTTTATTTTCTAGGGTCACGATTGTTATTTTTAACTTATATTCCTTGAGCGTACAGCAAAAAACCGCCCCACTAGGGGGCGGCCATTATGCAAAAGTGGATTACTTAGCGGCACCTACAGCCTCGACACGAATACGAGGTGTTTCATCCTCACAGTATGCGCATCCGAGGCGCGAATTGTGGCGCACCACCCCTGGCTTTGCCTTACCGCCCTTAAGTCCTACATGCGAGCACTCGATAATATCTGGATTACCGCGCTTACCCCTGATAACAATTTCTGCTGCATTGACTGGCATATGATCCAACTTTATTAAATAACTGTATGTATATACCACTGCCATACATCGTTGGCAAACATACCTATCCACGGTAGAATATCGGGCACGGGCGGTAACGCTCAAAGGGCGGTAAGCAAAGCTTGCCACCCAGCATTCGGAAAAAATAGTCATGCGAGCATGCTATTTTCTTCCTTCATTAGGGCGGTTAGCTCAGTTGGTAGAGCATTTCTTTGACGTAGAAAGGGTCAGAGGTTCGAGTCCTCTACCGCCCACTCGAGTGAGGCCAGCGTAAAAGCTGGCTTTTACAGTTCCCTTACTGCCCAGACTTGTCTATACTTTGTCTATGCATATTAAAAACGAATACGAGAACAACGTCGTGGTTCTCTACCATACACAGTGCGCAGATGGCTTTGGCTCGGCACATATTGCCTATGAAGTCCTAGGAGATAATGCTACCTACCTCCCCGTCAAACACGGACACCCCTACCCACAGGCCATTGTCGGCGCACACGTGCTTATTGTTGACTTTTCATATCCCAAAGAGATTCTCAAAGAGATCGAGGGCAAAGCTTTAAGTCTTACCGTTCTTGACCACCACAAGAGCGCCGCAGACGATGTGGCCTCTCTGTCGCGAGGTGTATTCGATAATAGCGAGTCTGGTGCAACACTCGCGTGGCAGTACTTTCACCCTGATGAACCAGTACCACGCTTCTATCAGTACATACGCGGCGGAGATATATTTGATTTTTCTCTCCCCAACGCAGAGAGCGTGCTGTCATACATCTACAGTCAAGATAAGACGTGGTCCACGTGGACTGAACTTAAAAAACTTCTTGAGACTGATCAGGGCCTATCCCGCGCCGCTGAAATTGGTACACACTACCGCACCCACTGGAATAAGATAATCGAGACCATAGCAGAAGAAGATGCGACACTAGTGAAGTTTGAGGGGCACACCATCTATGCGATCAACGCATCTCACGCCGTCCGCTCTGACCTCGGTCATTATCTTTCAAAGAAAAAACCACCATTTGCGCTTGTGTGGCGGTACAAGTTAAACACAAACGAGATTAATTTTAATCTCCGTGGCGATGGGTCGATCGACGTTTCAGAAATTGCAAAAAAGTATGGGGGCGGCGGCCACCATGACGCGGCTGGCTTTCACTTGCCACTTGGCTCGACACTTCCCTTCACCCCCCTGCATGAAGATTTTAGCGATTGAGACTTCGTGCGACGAGACGGCGGTAGCTATTCTTAGCTGTAGCGGCACTAGCGATAACGCAAAGTTTGATGTTCTTGGTGAGGCACTTTTTTCTCAAGCCTCGCTTCATGCCGAATACGGAGGAGTCTATCCGACTCTTGCCAAGCGTGAGCACATCAAAAACCTTCCATTGCTTCTTGATAAGGCACTCAAAGATGCAAAACTTGACCCAGAAAAACCTGAGATAGACTACATTGCTGTGACAGACGGCCCTGGGCTTGAGCCTGCCCTTTGGACTGGTATCGAGTTTGCGACAGAGCTTTCAAAGCGATGGGGTATCCCGCTTACTGGCATTGACCACATGGAGGGTCACATAGTCTCTGCGTTAGTTCAGCCTACTGGCTCCTCATTTACTTTGGGTGTCACACAACTTCCACTCTTGGCACTTTTAATCTCAGGGGGTCACACAGAGTTTGTCTTAATGAACAGCTGGTTCTCATATTCTCACGTTGGCCGCACCAAGGACGATGCGGTTGGTGAAGCGTTTGACAAAGTCGCACGCATGCTCGGACTTCAATACCCCGGTGGTCCAAAAATTGCCGAGCACGCCGCGCGCTCAAGAACGCGCGGCGCTGTGCATGGTATAACCTTTCCCCGTCCTCTAGCACACGAGGCGTCATGTGATTTTTCTTTTTCCGGTCTCAAGACCGCAGTCCTCTACAAGCTCAAGGAGATGGGAGATATAAGCGATGAAGATAAAGAACACGTCGCAGAAGAGTTTGAAAATGCGGCTCGAGACGTCATAGTTTTGAAAACGCGCCGCGCACTAGAACAAACAGGATCACAAACACTCGCAGTTGGTGGCGGTGTCTCCGCGAATATTGAAATCAGAAAAGGACTTGAATCTCTGATCAGAGACGAGTTCCCTGACGTGCGCATTGCCTATCCGCCAAGCACGCTTCATCTTGATAACGCCATCATGATCGGTATCGCTGCATACCTCAGATTTAGCGCTCATGCGCCCCTCAACCCACCTACCAAGGCGATGGGCAGTCGCTCGCTTACCAATTACTGATTCTCAGTCCAAAAAATGATAGTATCCGCTCGATAAGGCTTACGACTCGAGTGACAATCCTCTCCTTTTCTTCTGCTCCCATTGATGATGACGTCGAGACCTTTGTTGTTGAAGCGTTGACAGAGACTATTAAGTCTTCTCCCTCTGACTCATAGCGCTCTGTCTTTTCAACTCCGTCAACAACTGTCGTAACTTCGACCACGCTTTGTGACCCGTCTGTAGTGACGTGAGACGACGCTGAGGCCGATGACCCGCCAGATGCGCTCACCGACGTCGAGACCGAGCTCGATGACGTCGAGACAATAATAGTGGCGAGCGCAAGTGATGCTACGAGTGACATTTGATTAACGTCCCATGGCCTGCACCTCAGGGACCGCTAGTGCACTCTTACCCAATTCAAGCAGCAAGTCAAAGAATGACTGTGCCTGAGGCTTTGCGGCTGGTGTAGATTCTGCACCTTTGGTCTCATAGAGTGACGGACGCTCGTACTTTTTTTCAACTCCTGTAGTCTTTGTTTTTGGTGCATCTACCAATATCGGGAGGAACTTTGACTTGAAGGCAATAATCTCAGTCTGTTGATTCTCAGAGAGTGGGAACTCGACCAACCCCTGACAGTAGATGTCGTTAATCTTCTTGCGAGTAGTGTAGTAGAGATATCCCGATGGTCGTGCCATACCCCATGGGGCTAGAACTTCGTCGCTGTACTTTGCTTGGAAGCGGTCAACAGCGGCGACTGTCTCGGGGCCATACACACCGTTTGTTGGTATCCACTTTTCTCCCTCAAAGTCGCGAAGGAAGAATTGGAGCCTGCGCACCTGTACTGGGTCGTTCTGTGCGTTGGGACGAATGTATCCCGTCATGTACTCGGCACATGCTGGTCCTTCAATCTGTACGCCCAACACCTCGCCGACTCGAAGCTCAACAACATTTGAGGCTGAGACTGGGGCCATATCGACCGCGTACACCGCTACTGGGTTACCCTTCTGCCCCGTCACCGTTGCAGTGTTTTTGTAGAGTCCAGCTTTCAATCCTTCATTGAACTCAATGGTGTAGGTAAGCATTACTTATTCCCCTGGGAGAATGGTCTTCAGGTCCCACGTACGGCTGTATACTTTTCCTCCCTCAGGGTCTCTGAGTGTGTCTGAGAGTACTGTGCGGTATGCCTCTGCACCATCGTTTCTCACAATCACGGTGTAGTCGACCGATGCGGGAAGTGTGGTTGTCGCGACACTTGCTGACTTGGTGAGCACAATCCCCGGCTCACCCGTTGGCGAAGCACGTCCTGCACCAGAAAATACTTCTGAGAGAAAATTCTCAACCACAATGGTGACGAGGTCCGAGTTGTCCTCCGTATCTTCGTCTGTCTCGTTTGAAGTCACGGTGATCTCAAGCGGCACAGCGACTGAGCGACCTGCGTCCACCGCCCCCGTTGTAGCGTCAAACACAAACTCCTTAGTCTCGCCCTTCTTCAAGTCTCCCAATCTCCATCCTCGTCGAGAGCCAACCTGTTCTTCTCCAACTCCAAAATCGAGCATGATGTCTGCATACTCTGGAGTAATAATCACATCGTGTGCATCAGCATCACCTCGGTTTGACACGGTGAAGTGATACTTCACGCCATGATTTGGTCGCGCTGGGTTTGGCGCCTCTGCTACGGCTCCGATCCACAAGTCTGGATGTCCAAAGGCAACGTTACCGCTCCAATCACCAAAGATGTTGAAGATGGCAAAGAACCAGTTACGCCCCAAGATGTTGGTGTTCACAATGTTGACCGAGTTTGCAGCCGCGTACGCGTCACCCGTTGCAATTGCCGCCTCACCACCGTCTGAAGTTGCATAGTTCTCACCGGTAAGCGCGTACACGTTTACATTGTTTGCAAGCGACGCCGTGTTAGTAGCGTTAAACGTGGTCGAGTCTCCACAACACCCACCACCGAGTGCGCCAAGTCCCGTGTCGCTCATAAGCGAGACGCCCGTTGGCGTACGCGTCCACGATATGCCGTCTGGTAGACCGTGGACTGATCCTGTCCAATCTCCAATCACGTTTACGAGGATAAAGAACGATGTACCGCCAACCTCTGTAGTGTTTACCTGATTGTATGACGTACCTCCGGCTACAGCGTCACCAGTCAAAACTAGCGATCCATCGCCTGATGCAGAGTTTGATCCAGTTGCCGCAACTGCTGATGTACTGTCGTTAACAGTTGCACCATTTACAACATTGGCGTTCAAGGACCCGAGACTCCCCCCGCCCTGCGCAAAGAGAGAGTTAAAGAACTCGACCCCAGGAAGCGTGATATCTCCTTGGAGCGAACCAAAGTTGTTTCCAGTGATAAGGAGGTATCTAGAGCCTACGAGCGATGTGTTGATCACATTGATAAGGTTTGCCGCCGCGTAGGCATTACCTGTTTCAATAATGGCGGCTCCGTCACCACCTTCTGCAGTGTTGGTGCCTGTGTCAGCACGTACCACAACGTCGTTAGTGAGTGTCGCAGTGTTGTCTACGTTGAGCGTTACATCCGAGTCAGAGCACGCGCCAAGCGAGCATCCTGTATCGGTAGGATTCAAGAAGTAGTCGAGTCCTAGCGCGCGAAGGTCAAAACCCGCGCCAAAGATGTAGTTAAAGAACGCGATAAGCCCTGTCGAGTTGATGATGTTGGTGTTAACTACATTGATGACGTTCGCAAACGCTACTGCGTCGCCCGTGCCGACGTATGCGCCGCCACCACCTGATGCGGTGTTGCCGCCAGTCTCTGCTGCGGCTTCTGCATCGTTGTCTACTATTGCTTCATTGGTAGTAGAAGCGGTGAGATCTCCAGAGAGGGATTCGAGATCAGTTATGTTTGGCGTGTTGTCAGCGTTAACACCTGCGACCGCGTCGCCCGTCTCAATGATGGCTGGGTCTTCAGGTATTGGTTCTCCTGATGGGACATCAGTTCCGTCAGTACCGTCCGCGCCCACCGTGCCATCTGCCTCAGGGAGAGGTTCAGGTAGTGGTTCGGGTACAGGTTCTGGTTGTGGTTCAGGCTGAGGCTCTGTCACCACCTCTGGTGGAGGTGCTGGTACCTCTTCGCCCTCTGCATACACAAAGGTTGAGACACCGAACAAAAGCGCGAACGAGAGCACGATAATCGCGCTTCTTAAAAACAATGATGTCTGTGTTGAATAATGCATATCCCTCTATGGAGCCTCCTCGGTGCTAAATAAATTACCGAGAATACCCCAAGAGAAGGGGGGAGAACCTCCCCACTTCTCAGCTCACTAGCGTGAGCGAGAAACGCGAACCAAAGACGTATTCACTACGTTGAGTGAATTTGCCTCTGAATCTGCGTCGCCTGTGTAGACCTCGCCGCCAGTATCAGAGTCGCCTCCGTTACCGCCGTCGCCTCCGTCAGCGCCATCGCCTCCGTTAGCCTCGCCATTTGATGATCCATGGCCGTACCATCCATAGTGACCCTAGCGATATGACTTCTTGCCGCTCTTAGCGTCGCCGCCGTTACCGCCGTCGCCGCCTTCCTCACCGTCGCCAGCGTACGAACCCTTGGCCTTGTTGTCGCCAGTGTCCGCCTTTGCGTCAGTGTCTGAAGTTACAGATGCGTCGTTCGTGACCTCGATTTTTACATCGTTGTCATTACGATCTCCGCCTGAGCGTCGACCCCAGTGACCCCAACCGCCGTTGTTTTCCTCACAGCCGCAATCCTCAACCTTGACCTTGATCTCGGTTGAGTTGACCATATTGGTCGAGTTTGCAACAGCTGATGCGTCTCCCGTGTCTACGAGCCCGCCGGGACCTGAGTCGCCCCCATTGCCTCCGTCACCGCCTTCGCCGCCAGCACCACCGTTAGCATCGCCACCCTTTGAGGTTGCTTCGCCGCCGTCGCCGCCGTTACCTGCGTCATCACCATCGCCTGCGTACGAGCCGCCTGCATAGTTGTCGCCTGTGTCAGCCTTTGCGTCAGTGTCTGAAGTTACAGACGCGTTGTTTGAGATTGTGATCTTAACATCGTTGTCATTTCGATCACCGGTTCCTCCACAACCGCCGTATCCACACGCTTCTGCGAATGGGACAACCGCGTAGAGCGCGATCATTGCAAGTGCAGTTGCAACTGCAACTGACTTATTGAGTCCAAGTGCTACCATATAGTTCTTTCTTTTATTGAGTACTTTATAAGCTAATAAATTTATAATCGATCACCATCCCGCATCCGTACGGTAGGCACGATCGGTGATCGCTGTGGACATAACGCCCACAGCTGAGCGCGTGTGCGCGCGCTCAGCTCTAGGCATCACCATTTTTTGATCCACACAAAAAAAGCGGACGCCCTCCGTTGGGTCTCCGCTTACCAAATTCTTGTATGTAGTTGGATAGAAAATGGTGCGCATTAGCTGCGCTGGTTTCCCCAACTACCACGAGCGTGAGTAGTTATACGCATTGTCGTTCCCATACCTACATGTGTCAATACATCTGTGGACTAAAGTTATTCACAGATGGGCCACTAGGACATATAATTAGACAAAAGAAAAGATCCAACATTCCCTTAGGACTCGAGACGGGCCCAAAACATGGGAAACCAGCGTAAAGCTGCTGTTTCGGGCCCATCCCGAGTCCAAAGCACTACACGCCTTGGTGGCGTCATAGTAGGGCGATAGTGTGTCAAGGTGCAATACTTGATCTTTATAAAGTTTTGTGACGATAATTTGGGCACGCAATTTTTCATGAGTCAAAAAAACATCTGTCGTGGTATAGTCGATACGTTATGGATGAAAAGTTTTTAAAACCGTACGACCCAAACTCAACCGAGAAGCAGATATATGACGCGTGGGAGTCATCGGGGTTTTTTAATCCTGACAATCTGCCAAACAAAGACGGCACACCCTACACCATCGTGATGCCTCCACCAAACGCGAACGGTTCTCTTCACGCAGGGCACGCACTTTTTATTACCATACAAGACATCTTTACTCGCTTTGCGCGCATGCAGGGCAAGCGCGCGCTTTGGATCCCCGGCGCTGACCACGCTGGCTTTGAAACACAAGTGGTGTACGAGAAGAAGCTTGAGAAGGAGGGGCGTTCACGATTTGGTATGGAGCCTTCTGCGCTCTACAAAGAGATCTACGACTTTACTATTGTGAATAAAGCGGTCATGGAGAATCAAGTTCGGTCACTCGGGGCTTCGTGTGACTGGAGTCGAGAGCGCTTTACCCTTGACCCAGACATAGTGACCAAGGTACAAGAAACATTTATTAAAATGTTTGATGGCGGGTTGGTCTATAGGGGTCTACGCACCGTCAACTGGTGTCCCAAGCATCAGACCTCCCTCTCAGACGTAGAGACAAAGTCGGTCGAGGAGAAAGGGGTATTCTACTATTTAAAATATGGCCCGTTTGTTATTGGCACTTCCCGTCCTGAGACTAAGTTTGGTGACAAATATGTGGTTATGCATCCCGATGACGAGCGCTATGCTCAATATAAGGAGGGCGACACACTCTCGGTCGAATGGATAAACGGCACCATCACTGCAACTATTATTAAGGACGAGGCAGTTGATATGTCTTTCGGTACAGGGGTCATGACCATTACTCCGTGGCACGACGCTACAGACTTTGAGATAGCAAAGCGACACAACCTTGATAGCGAGCAGGTCATTGACTGGCGCGGCAAACTTCTCCCCATCGCTGGTGATCTTGCAGGGACAAAAATACTCGACGCACGACAAAAAATAATTGAAAAACTTCAATCAAAAGGATTGGTTGAGCGTATAGATGATAACTACACTCACGTGGTAAAGCGCTGCTATAAATGCGAAACGCTTATCGAACCACAGGTTAAAGATCAGTGGTTTGTAAAAATGAAACCTCTTGCAGAACTTGCGCTCAAAGCGGTGAACGACAAAAAGGTGAGCTTTGTCCCTGAAAATTATGAAAAAATATTCCGCTACTGGATGGAGAATACCCTTGATTGGAACATCTCGAGACAAATTGTGTGGGGTATCCCCATCCCCGCATGGTTTAAGGATGGAGAAGCGCGCGCGTCACTTCAAAGTCCTGGGGATGGATGGGTCAAGGACGCCGACACTTTTGACACGTGGTTCTCATCGGGACAGTGGCCGGTTTTGGTGACTGACTATCCAAATGGGAAAAGCTCTCCCTACTACCCCACTGATGTTATGGAGACTGGCCATGATCTTATCTTCAGGTGGGTGCCACGCATGGTCTTTTTTGGTCTCTACCTTGCCAACAAGGCCCCTTTTCATACAGTCTACCTTCATGGACTTGTGAACGACGCCCAGGGAAAAAAGATGTCAAAGTCTAAAGGCAATGTTATTAACCCACTCGACCTTACCTCTAAGTACGGTACTGATGCGCTGAGGTTTGGGTTAATCGTTGGTAACCCCCCAGGAGCTGATCTCGCACTTCGTGAAGATAAAATACGCGGCTACAAAAACTTTGCCAATAAAATATGGAACATTGCACGCTTTGTGCTTGAAAATGTCGAAAAAACTGACATTGACGAGCCCCATGATTTATCTGCCGACGACCAAGAGGACATAGCCGAGCTTAATCGCGTAGTGCTCGACGTCACGCGCCACCTTGACGAGTATCGCGTCGATCTTGCGGCTGATCGTGTCTACCACTACGTCTGGCACACCTTTGCTGACGAGGTACTCGAGCGTTCAAAAATCGCACTCAAAGGCACCGACGCGGTGGCTCAGCGCGCCACTGCGTGGAAACTCTATCAGTGCCTAACAGTCTCTCTTAAACTTCTACACCCCTTTATGCCCTTTGTTACCGAGGAGATCTGGCAGTCACTTCCAAAGCGTGACCACGATCTATTGATGGTGGCACCTTGGCCAACAGTTCTGAAATAGGTAGTTTTTAACTGTTAAAATAGCGGGGTGTCTGACCTACTAGCAGCCGCAGCTGCCACCCTTGGCATTACAGGAATTGCTTTTATCCCTGTTTTTGTGTGGCTGGCATTTTGGCTCTTTCAAGATTGGGTACACCCAGAGCCGAGGCGGAGACTTTTTTATGCATTTCTTGCGGGCATGCTTGCGGTTCCGCTTGTTCTTCCCTTTCAGAAAATAGCGAGCGACATTCTCCCTTTTGATGCGACGCTTCTTGCCAGTTGGGCGTTTATTGAAGAGGTGGTGAAGCTAGGCCTTGCATGGCTTTTGGTCTTGTATCACCGCTCAGTAGATGAGCCGATCGATTTTCCTATCTACTTGATCACCGTGGCGCTCGGGTTTTCTGCAGTTGAAAATATGCTGTTCCTTTTTAGCCCATTCTTTGCTGCCGAGTATCTTGAAGGTGCGATAACCGGAAACTTGCGATTCCTAGGCGCGACGCTTATTCACGTGGTGAGCTCTGCATTGATCGGAGCGTTCTTGGCGTTTTCATTTTTCAGAAGCACGTTGGAGAAGTGGGTGTACGCCATCATCGGAGTTATCCTCGCGACTGCATTGCATACCTTCTTTAATGTACTTATACTGTCAACAGGTGCCGAGAGGATTCTGAACGTCTTTTTAGGCGTATGGGTTGGAGTTATCTTTCTCCTCCTTGCACTTGAGCGAATAAAGCTCCTCCGCCCGCCATCGTGGTGGGAACAAATGTTTATCAATAGTCGTTAAGCAGTATGGCAAAAAAACCTTCATTCTTTGATCGCCTTACCGGCGCAAGTTACGACAATGATTTTAATGAATTTGAGGAGAAGTCTTCTCCCCAGCGAGGCGCTGCCCCTGCCCCACAGCAGACACAGCATATCCATGACCCACAAGAAGAGGGCGAGGCCCAACTTACCGTTGACGTCTTCCAGACCCCCGAGGAGATAGTGATCAAAGCTTTGGTCGCGGGAGTACGACCAGAGGAGGTTGATATCGCCATTTCAAGAGATATGGTAACCATTCGCGGCCGTCGTGTTGAACAACGAGAGATTACTGAAGACAGCTATGTGTATCGCGAACTTTTCTGGGGAGCGTTTAGTCGTACCGTGGTACTCCCTGCCGAAGTTGATGTTGATATGGCAGAGGCAGAGCAAAAACACGGCCTCCTCACCATTCGCCTTCCCAAGATCAACAAAGACCGTCAGACCAAGCTCAAGGTGCGTGGCTAGCGTCCAGTGAGTTTTAATCCAAGGTCCAGTTCTCTAAAGGGTGCTTCGACGTAGTAGTTGCCGCCTTCTATTTTGATAGTCAACCATTTAGCCTCAGCATTTATTTTTACTATTCTGCCTCGGCCATGACGATAGTCGCCAGAGTAAACCATAAGAGGCTTGTGTAGTAGTCGATCTGAAATACCGCGAGATGTAACCCTTCGTGGTTCTTTGAATCTTTTTTCTCCTGACATGGCCATACTGAGTGTGCCGAGAGAAAGGAAGCCTTGCTCCGGCCCCTCGTTCGGTCATTGCAAGTAAACTTTGCATGACCCTCTCTCGGTGCCGGGAGTCAGACTTGCACTGACGACCCTTCGCTCTTCAGGCGAATGCTCTAACTAACTGAGCTATCCCGGCGAATGTTGCTGGGACAAGGCTTCCTTATCCCGGCGTTTTTCTACTATACCTTACTGCCCACCACCCGTAAACTGCTCGAGAAGCTTTTGAAAATCTATTCCCCCACCAAGAGACTCTATTTGCTTTTGAAGGTCTGCGGCTTGAGTTGATACCATGCCGCTTTGCTCTTGAAGTGTTTGATACTGCGCCAAAATAGTAGAAAGGTACGGTTCGAGGTAGAGCCACGTGAGGTACGGGAGCACAACGAGAATAACTATCCACCACACAAATTTAAATATCCCTCCGACAAACGCTTGGCGGCGCATGCTCTTCAGCATGCTGTTGTTCTCCATCGTCGCGCGATACATCTCCTCAAGCTTTTTCTCGTCCAACATGATGCTAGTATACCATCGACACATGAGTGGGTAGTATACTGTCCAGTATGAAACTAAGGGGTCAAGGTGAGCCTACGTCTGGCGAAACAGATGGCGAGGTAGACCCTCTACAGGCAGAGTCGGATGTGATTGAAAAAAAGTTACGTGCTGCGCCTTCAATTGTAGTTCCAGAACTTAAAGAATCTGATGTACCAGAAGAAGATGCGGAGGTACAAGAACCAGTTGAGCAAGGAGCGAGCGAGACAGCAAACGAAAATGGTTCTGAAACTCAGATAGAAGCTGCGACAAACCAAGACGAACAAGCCCCAAAGCCTGAGGGAGAGCCTCAACCAAAAAATCAAGAAGGGGTTCTTACAAAAAAACAAGTTGGCCTCCTTAAAACAGAGCGCGGATCACTAGCGGTATTAAACTTTGAGCGAACAATAATTATTTGGGCTTCAGCGATTATTGGCGCTATTCTCATTGTAGGTTCTGGAGTTGGTGCCGTAGGACTACCGCTTTTCCTTACATACGCACTAAGCTTTGTCCCTCCATCAGTTGCAGCAGTGCTCCCTAGCCTTACTGGTATTGGGTCATTAATTGTCGCAGCGTATACGTGGTATGGGAGGAGAATGGGCCGTGCCCGAGTAGCCGAGATAGATAAAACGCTAAAGGATCATAGCCGCGCGGTTGCTAATTCAACTCCATAACACTATCGCATTAAGATCCTAGTGCCCCCAGCAAGAATCGAACTCACATCTTCTCCTTAGGACGGAGCTGCTCTATCCATTGAGCTATGGGGGCAAGCGACAGCCCCGCAAGCTTTGCTTATGAGGCAGACTACACTAGTATGCACTACTCTTTAATACCCAACAATTCAGCTAGCTTTGGCTTGTCAAAGCCGATGACCACGTCGTTCCCTATCCTGATGACAGGGACACCCATCTGGCCGGTCATATCTATCATCTCTTGGCGTTTTTCAAAGTCTGTGGCGACATCGTAGTTGGTAAACTGTACATTGTTCTTTGTAAAATAGTCTTTGCTGAGCGCACAAAAGTGGCAGGTTGGCGTCGAATAAATAACGACCTCTTGCTGGGGCTTTGGCCCTTGAGTTGTGTTGTCCATGTGAGATTAATTACCGAATAATAATAACACGTTGGTGCGGGATGGGGGAATCGGACCCCCGCCTAATGCTTGGGAAGCACTCGTTCTGCCACTGAACTAATCCCGCATCTTTACCATCCAAACCATTCTTTGATGGCGCTCCATATACTCTCTCGTGTCCCTTGAGTAGTGTCAACGGGCTCATCATCCACACCAACAAGTATGAACTCTTCCTCCCCTGGCCGTACGAGGGGGTACCTCGAACGTATTTCTTCTTCAACGCCACGCGCCGTTGCGAGCGACTGAATCGACTTTTCAAGGCTATCCCGCCTCTCTATGAGACGTACGTGCTCTGCCTCAGCGTTCACGCGCTCAGTGGAGGCCCGCGAGAGTGACTGGTACACCGTCCACGCCCCTTTCAGGGTCCCTATGAGTAGGAGCGCGAGCGCCGCAATCCCCACCCACATAAGAAGCTGTCGCGCGGTCCGTATCGTCCTCTGTGACGCCATAGAATAAAGTATAGTATACTGACCCAATGTTGTTTCATAAAAAGACCAAGGGGGTCATCAAGGCTATTTGGATGGTGCTCGCCGTCCTCATCATCATTTCGATGATCGTTCTCTACATCCCGCTCGGCTACTAGTCTTTCGGCTTTATCATCTTGAGAAAAACGTCTTGGGGGATGTGTACTTTGTTGCTACCCTGCTCGCCGCGACGCTCTTTGCCCTTTTTCTGCTTTTCAAGTAATTTCATTTTTCTTGTTACATCTCCACCATAGAGATATCCCGTAACGTCTTTGCGAAGCGCGCTTATAGATTCTGAGGCCACAATACGACCATCTGCCTTTGCTTGAATCTTTACCACAAACATCTGACGAGGAAGTAGCGTCTTGAGCCTTGACGCTGCTGCTCGCGCATCAGTTTCAAGTCGTCGCCTTGAGACAACACGAGAGAACGCTGGCACTAGCTCTTCTGCCACCAAGACATCCATACGTACCACGTCGGCGCTCCGCCACTCACCAAACTCGTATGACAGTGAGGCAAACCCTTGTGTTGCACTTTTGAGTGAATCAAAAAAACCTCGCATCAACTCGCGAAGCGGCATATCAACCGTGAGCCGCAGTCGTGTATCAAATAACTCTGTATGTACAATGGCTCCTTCGTGCTCGTACAAAAGCTGTGTAAGCGCAGAGAGATGGTCAGGTGGCACCATAATGGTAGCCACCACCCACTGTTCGCGTACTGTCTCAACCGTCCCGTCGTTTGGAAACATAGTTGGCGAATAGGTCATCAGCACATCCTTTTTATTTGTAGTTACCTCGTACGTTATTGATGGCGAGGTAATGACTGGCTCGATGTTAAACTCGCGCCGCAGCCGCTCTGTCACTATCTCCATGTGCAACATGCCTAAAAAACCGCATCGAAATCCTTTTCCTAAAATTGATGAGCCGTCCTCTTCGAACGAGAGCGCGGCGTCAGAGAGCTTGAGTCTCTGGAGTGCATGCTTTAAAAGCGTAAAGTCGTCCTGTGACTCTGGATACACAGACGCCCACACCACGGGTCGTGGGTTTGCGTATCCAGACAATGCGGGGAGTGATACACCCTGTGTGAGCATGGTGTCTCCAACCACACCGACCCCAGGCTCTTTAATGCTCGTTACGACATACCCAATCTCACCTGCCGAGAGCGTCTCGGCGGGCATTTCTTGTGGCGTCATATAGCCAAGGTCGCTTATGACAAATTTTTTACCGACAGCGCTTAACGTGCCAGACTGCTTGAGAGATATTGTCCCATCCATAACCCTGAGATACGCGACAATGCCACGGTGCTCTGAGTATGAGAAGTCAAACACCAGCGCTCTCCCCCCAGTCCCCACATATTCAGATCGCGGCGGGGGTATGTGCGTGACAATACCATTGAGTAGTTCTCCCACCCCAGCGCCAGTCCTCCCAGACACTTCATAAACCGTGCTTTCATCCACCGCCAATAGTGTGGCGAGCGACGCACGTACCTCTGCGGTGCGCGCAAGCGGTGAGTCAGTCTTTGTCACGACGGGTACAATGACACACCCTGCGTCGCGCGCCATTTGTAGGGTCGCCAAGGTTTGCGCCTGCACTCCCTGCGTAGCGTCAACCAACAAGAGCACCCCCTCTACCGCCGTGAGCGCGCGCGAGACCTCGTACCCAAAATCAATATGCCCTGGGGTGTCTATGAGGTTAAGTATGAATGGCCCCTCGCTTCGCTCGGGACGGTTAGGATGGAATACCATCCTAACCGGCTGCATCTTAATGGTAATGCCGCGTTCACGCTCTAAATCCATCGCGTCTAAAACTTGAGCTCGCATTTTACGCGCCTCAATAGTTTTAGTTACCTCGAGCATGCGATCAGCCAAGGTCGACTTGCCGTGATCGATATGCGCGATAATACTGAAGTTACGTATGTGATCAAGTGACATGAGCTACAAGTGCTTTGAGACGGTTATAGGTGACGGTAGCAACATCTGAAAGTTCTCTGCTACCTAAAAGGTATAAGATAAGCGCCCAGACAAGGGCACCAAACAAACCTGCAATGACCCCTTGTGTGAAGATACCGAGAAAGGTGTTGGTTGGCAATAGAGGCCCAAAAAGGTTAAGCGCGGCGTACACTGCCGCAGCACCAATTACTGACGCAGAGAACGATATACCAAATGATCCCAAAAAGCCACGCTCAAACATCTTTTCTCGGTAAAACAAATATGCATAGATGATAGCGACCGTGATCATCGCAATAGAGTATGCGGCGGGGATCATAAGCGCACTTGTCCCAGTGACGTCCGAGATTCTAAACAGTGCTTCAAACCAAAATCTAAAAAAGACATGGGTCTCAGCGTAGAGCACCAAAATGTAAGCGAGGCACCCCGCCACAAGAGAACCTCCAAGGTTAAGCACTATGGGCACAAGCGACCGCTGAAGTGCGTAGTGCGCACGCGAGAAAATAAGGATAAGAGCCTGAGCAACCAATGAGAGTGAAAAAAGTGCAACAATAGCTGCGGTCAGACGAGTATCTTCCCATGAAAATGCCCCCGTTCCCAAAACTACACGTACAAGGTGTGCGCGTAGCACAATGATGAACATGGTGGCGGGTAATAGCCAAAATGCGATATGGCGTGCTGTTGCCCACAACTCATTTACAAACGTCTCACGTTTTCCCTCACTTGCTAAGAGTGCAAGTGCAGGAAATAGTGCCGCCGCATACGACACACCAATAATCGTCAGTGGTACAGATTGAAGATTGAACGCAAGAGACATTGCCGACACGGCACCAACTGAAATAATTGATGCCACAGCTGCAAACGCGATAAGGAGTGCCTGATTCCCCATAAGTGCCACCGCGCGCGGTAAAGAAGGGATAACAACAAGGGACATGGTTGAGATAATTGACTCTCGCGTAAGAGCAAAAGAAAGCGGCATCCCACGAGCAATAAGTGGCACAAGTTGCACCAGAAAATGAAGGAGAGCGCCAAGCACTACTCCCCATGCCAACCCCTCTATGCCCAGTGATGGATATAGTGTGACAGCGCCAATAATAATCCCAACGTTGTAAAGAATCGGTGCAAGCGCAAAAAGCATAAACTGTCTTGATGCCTGAACTACCGATGCGGCAATCGATGAGAGGCCAAGCAATAGTGGCTGAAAAAGGAGAATGTACACCAACGTTTCAGTATCGTGCACCTGTGCTGGTGTAAACCCAGGAACAATAGTTGGAACAAGATACGGGATAAGAAAATATAAAATTGTACTGACGACAACCGCGATAATGCCGAACAAGGCGAGTGTTGAACCAATTACCCTTCCCTGTTCTTCGCGAGTCTTAGAAGAGATGAGTGGAACAAGTGCAAACGATGAGACAAAAAGCGTGAGGAGGGCAAACACAAGATCCGGTATCCGAAATGCAGCAAAGTATACGTCCAACGTCGGGCCAGCACCAAAAAGGTGTGCAAATGTTCTATCCCTAAAGAGCGCCAGAAGCTGGGAGAGAAGCGTGAACGCTGCCAACACGTACGCGGCCTCGTGGAGGCCGCGTATTTCGCGGTCAATGAGCGACAAGAGCCGTCCAACCATCTCTCTTAGTTACCCCCTTCCTCGGGTGCGGGCGCTGGGGCAAATGGGTCTCTACCTTGATCAAGCGCACTTATAACACTCGTTACTTCCTCATTGTCTGGGTTGTACTTGAGTATTGCCTCAAACTCGCTACGTGCCTTGTCACCTTCTTTGAGTTCGAGATAGATACGACCAAGATAGAAGTGTGCATTGGCATAGTCAGGCGCAAGTGTGACTGCCGCCTCAAGTGAATCTCTAGCACCCGTATAATCTTTTGCTTCGTACTTAAGGAGTCCAACTTGGAACCTGATAACTGGATTAGAAGGCTCGAAGACTGATGCCGCCTCTGCCTTCTCTATTGCCTTATCTAGGTCGCCATCATTGAGGTCAAGCTGAGCCATAAGGAGGAGTGCGGGAATGTAGTCACCCTTGAGTGCGAGCGCCGCGTCAACAAATGGGCGAGCGGCCTTGGCGTCGCCCCGTGCTATCTCAAGCTGCGCGCGCGTTATCGGGATGCTTGGAGAGATGGGATTAAGTTCTCCTGCTCGCACAAATGCATTGACTGCTGCCTCGTAGGCTCCGTCTACTTGAAGTGGTACTACGCTCTGATATGCACTACCGAGTGCTTGCCAATTTCTATAGTTCTCAGGGTTAACCCGTGTTGCAGCAAGTCCGCTCTCAACCGCAAAACCAAGCGTGTCCTGAAACACCTTCTGCTCATCCTCAGTTGGAGCTGCGCTTGCATTGGATACTACCGCGTTGAGCTTAGTGAGATGTGCAAGAACTTTGAGACGATAGAATTTATCACTTTGGTAGAGCGCAAGCGATGAGTCAAGGTGGGTAATCGCTCCGTCAAGATCACCGTCTCGTTGAGCTGAGATAGCAGCTTTCTCAAAGTACACATTTGCCGCGTACACAGCAGTCGATGAGTATAACGTGACTACCAACCCAACCGCCAAAAGTACTGAGACCAACACCGCTAAAAATCCGATGCGTGGCCGCTCGCTAAAGGAGAATTTGAACGTACTCCCCACCCCTTCGCCATATGAGAGTGCAATAAACATTCCCACCATCACAAACCCGATAACAATAAGCACTGGGCTTGGGAGATAGATTACTGTCATGACAAGAAGATATGCCGCAGCAACGTACGTTGAGAGCTTAAGATGGTACGCATGTTGGTCTGACACAGATGAGAGGAGGAGCGACCGTACCCCGTAGTACACGAAAAGTCCCAAAAAGAGAATCCACACGAGAATCCCGATGATGCCCTGAGTCACTAATATGGTCGGGACAAATCCGTATCCAGAGGTAAAGTCTGCGTTCCAGAAAATACTGCTGTTAAGATCTGCCGGCCTATACGAGTCCCACGCAAGAATAAAGGTATTAGCACCCGAACCTAGGAATGGGCTTGATGAGAGAGTCTCAGTCGCGACATCAATGGTGCTGCCTAAGGATGGACGAGCCTCTATTTGGTTGGTACCAAAGTAAGTCCCGAGCATTGTACCTGCAGTTGAAGCAAAGATAATTGCAACGAGTGATACCACCAAGACGATACTGCCGCCAATTGACACTCGCTGGGTTGAACCACGAATCAGGGCACGCGAAAGCACAATACCAAGCGACACAATACCGAGGCATACCCACACTGGGGTAAAGTTGATGACTGCGGCAAAGAAGAGTGCGATAGCAACTGTTGCGGCAATAATGTACTGGTGCATTCGCTCAAGCGGGAGTGCCTCAATAGCCATAAGTCCTAGCACTGCTACCAAACCAAAGTAGATGGCAAGGTCATTCCACTTCCCGATGAGTGAGAAGAGTGGGCTTGTGAAGATCTCAAACGAAAATGTATCTGCGCCAAACAACAGCCTAATGAGATGAAACACGGCCACCACCCACGAAGCGATAAGAAGTGTAAAGAACGCACGAGCCGTATCTGCCCGTGACCTAAAGAGGTACACAGGAACGGTCGTGGCAAGCGCAAGCAAGAATGCAAAAAAGACGGTGTCAAGATCGAGTGCGTCACCAAACAGTGACATCCATAGTGACGGGGTAACAAAGAGTGTGAGCGCAGAAGCTATCGGTATACCCCATGCCGCGAGCATAAGCGGATGCGTGGGTATTTCAAACCACCCAGACTTTAGCGCAGAGGCAAGACCAAGAACCGCAGAGCCAATAAGCATCAGTGATGCAATCACCACCTTAAACGGTAAGAGAGGATAAGCGGCACTCATAACAATCCCAATTGGCAAAAGGAAAAGGCCAACAAGGAATAGGCGGTATGCCCAGAGTGTAAGAAATGAATGTGTGGTGTCCATGCGTAATACTACAAACTATGAATATTCTTCTAGTATACCCCATATGAGAAAGTGCCCCGTTAGGGGCACTTTCATCGTGTGCGCGGATGCGTCGATAAGCCGAATTCTGTACTTAGTTTGTCCACATGTAGTAAACAAATAAGCGGCAACCATGTGTCTTGTTTCGCTGTTGCCAGCGAAATCTTTGCGACTCTCCTCGCAGTGCTTAGCACTGCGAGGCACGGTCTTGCACTCGGGTAAGGATTTTGCCGTTTCACCCTTCGGCAAGCTCAGGGTAAACCCAAACCTGTCAAAGATTCGTCTCTGTTCGCACCTCTCGTCCCCGCGCGGGAACGTGTGGGGGTTACCCACTACCTGTCCATTTTTGTTCACTGTTATGCAAACAAAATTGGTGAGTGTTCGGACTTTCCTCTCTCAAAGAGCGATTGCCTGACGCACCGATACTATACCATCAGAACGGCCACAAGACAATGATGCTCGCCATAACCATGAGCGAGACAAAAGTATTAGCTCCATTGAGGATTAGAAGTCCAAATGGCTTCCCTTCCCACAAAAATGACGAAGCCTGCGTGGTAAGCACAAACCCAAACCACACCCAGAATGCAGTCATCAATCCTGTGGTAATACCCATATCTCCAAACGAGACAACAGACATCTGTATGGTGTACGCAAGCACGTACGCCATAATAAGCGCCGTGATAAAACCGCCGATAATCGCCTGCCACGCCTTAAGCGGCATGGTCTTCATACTCTCTTTTGTTATACCGACATACGCCATCCATTTTTTTCCAAACACTGGCCCATACCACAAACTTCCAATAATCATGTACGCTACTGCGGCTACAAGCACTGCCCAGTAGTTAATGATGATGTACTCCATAAAAAATTAACTAATACTAATACCGACAGTATAGCTCTAAACTTCTGCGGAGGCGGAGAGATTCGCCCGCGACTTGAAGTCTGCTGACTTCAGTCTGGGCACCGACTCGGACGCCTGCGCGTCCTCCGTCGTTCTCATCCCATCCACTCTCGACGTCATCCATCACCGAGACATGCTCGGTTCAGAATGCCGTTGCGGAGGCGGAGAGATTCGAACTCTCGAATCGGTTTCCCGATTGCCGCCTTTCCAAGGCGGTGCACTAGACCGCTATGCGACGCCTCCTGTGCAACTTTTATACCACGAGAGGAGTTAGAACCTATCGGTCGATATTACTAGCCACTAACACCCTACTCATATGCCAAAAGAAGGAGTACCCTCGGTTCAAGAGATTCTTGCCGAAATTGACAAGGGTAGTCGCGCACGCAAAAAGTCTAAATCTATGGCGGAGACGCGAACTGGCCATGCCAACAAGCTCTTACGTAGAGTAGAGCAGGATAGATAGCTATCGACCTGCTACCCAGCGCGCCATGGGCGCGCTGGGTGTGCTATTTGACTTTTATACATATTGTAGGTATTTTGCGCCAATGCAAAGAGAGACGCAGCCACACTCACTTGGCTTTGAGGGGTACCCTCGAGAGTCAATTGAGGCAATGTTTCAAGGTATTGCGCTCGTAGATGCAACTCTACCAAACGGCCTCTACAATTTTCGTTATTTTGATCGTGAGCGCTTTGGAGCTTTTTTCTCTGATCTCAAATCTTTAAGCCGTCAGTCGTACTTTAGTGAACTAATTGCTGGCACGCACATTGACTCTCTCCTCAAAGGAAAAGGGATGAAAGATTATGAGCTGAGAGCGTTAGGGAGCCACTTGGCAGATATTCTCTGGGACAGGCAGTCAGTCCCCGCATGCCGTCTCGCGCTCCAGCGGCTTTTGACCGTTTTCCCAACAGCTTTGGATCCTCGAAGAGACGCTGAACGTAGTATCCCGCGCTCACGAATACCGATAAGCGCAGAGCTCAAAGTATCAAGCGACTTCTTGTGCAGAGATTCTGAGGATTACTATCACGAATTTTTTGATGACGGTAGGTGCGCGTGGGTCAACAACTATTTTGTAGTTAAAGATTACGAGTATACGACACTGTTACCCGTCGTTACGTTCCGCGCGCCCAATGGGCAGGTTTTTCTAAAAGGGATGCTCTTTGTCCCGTCAAAAAATGACAAAGTAAAGATTGAGGAAGTATTCAGGAGTCATGGGGGTATGCCCAACGGGAAGCGCATAACGCTTAGGAATCTATCCCTCAGGCCCGCTCGCTCGTTTAATCCTGAATATATTCCAACTCAAACAAAAAAGAGGGCGGGTGCATTTAAGGATCTTATAAGAGATGCTGGACTTGCAGGTAGCAAAAACACCTAAGCCCCTCTCCCCAAAAGTGCTGACACGCGCTCCTCGATAGGTGGGTGTGTCATAAAAAGCTTTGAGATACCCTTAGCTGCGCGAGCGCCAAATGGGTTTGAGATAAAAAGATGCGCAGTCGCATTATTTGCTCGCTGCATGGGTTGTGTATACGCGCCAATTTTTTTAAGTGCAGAGGCAAGTCCCTCAGGGTATCTCGTCATCAATGCACCTGACGCGTCCGCCAAAAATTCTCGCTTTCGAGATATCGCAAGCTGTATAAGCTGAGCGACAAACGGCGCGAGTATGGCAAGCGCGATACCAGCAATAATCATTACAGTTCTCGCCTTCCCGCCACTATCGTCTCCCCCACCATAGATGCGCGAGCGGATAAAAAAATCTGATGCGAGCGTAACAAAGCCAAGAAGCACTACGACCACCGTCATAACCAGCGTGTCTCTGTTTTTAATGTGCGACAACTCGTGTGCGATAACGCCCTCAAGCTCTGCTCTCTCCATCATGTTCATAAGTCCCGTCGTCACCGCCACTACCCCGTGCTTCGGGTCTCTCCCTGTAGCAAAGGCATTTGGCGCTGGGTCATCAATCACATATATCTTTGGCACTGGCATACCTTGAGCGATGGCAATGTTCTCTACAATGTTCCACAAATCTCGGTGCGACTCGCGCGAGATAGGCTTTGCTCCATTGGTGGCAAGCGCTATTTTATCTGAGTACCAGTACGACCCCACGTTCATCACAAGCGAGAGTCCTACCGCCACATAGAGAATAGAAACATCATTAAAAAAATATGAGAGCGCCCAACCAAGCCCTACGACCACTGCAAAAAACGTGATCATAAGTACCCACGTGCGCCGTACGTTTGAATCTGCTTGTGTGTAGAGCGTCGCCATTTGTGTATTTTACTCTGAAAGTTTTTTATCTGCTAGCTCAATCTCTCGGTCAATGCCTTGGATCAAATCATATGAACCCACCTCGTCTGCGGTCACCCACGCGTGGTCAATGGTGTCGTCATCATAGGCGATCTCCCCTCCTGCATACTTACAATAAAAACTGAGCACAATGACTGGGATACCGTCAGGTCGAATAAATGCAACGTCCAAGAGGTACCTAATATCCTCGATCTCCAAACCACACTCCTCTCTAATTTCTCTACGCAGGGTGTTCTCTACCGCGTTATACCACTGCGGGCTCTCAGAGTTTTGATACGTCGGTTCAGAGTTAATGTAGTCATCAACTTCTAGCCCTCCACCGGGGACAGTCCACTTGCCGGGCCACGCTTTTTTAGTAAGCGCGCGCTTTGTTATGAGATACGTGCGACGACCGTCATCGCTATTCTTCCAGACTATCCCTGTCACCGCGATACGATGATTTTCGCGATCCAACGGCCCCTCATGTGCCTTCATGGGTGCAGTGTATCAAATGTCAGGAAAACTAGTTTAGCTTGATGCTCGCAAGCACTTGCTTGGCCTTCTTGGCGTGGAATTCAGCCATTTCAGGATGACCGTTTTGTCTCTCTGCTGCTGCCTGCTTCATAAGCGAGATTGCCTGATCAAGGTGCGCACGGGCACCCTCAACCCATTCTGCTCCCCTCTTCTGTTCCTCTGTGTACTGTACCGGCACCGAACGTTGGCTAAAAATACCAAGCACTGGTCGAGACTTTGGGTACTCGAACTCGTTTGGCTCATTCTCAGCTGATCCAAATAATGTCATATCTGTATAATACAGTGTTTTCTCTAAAATGCAACCTTGACTGGCTCCCTCGCTGCATGGTCTTCGGTAAGCTCAAAAAACTCCATTGCCTTAAAGTTAAACCACCCTGCGACAATGTTTGACGGAAACTGCTCAACAGCAGTTTTTAGGTCCTGCACGTTACCGTTATAAAAGCGGCGCGCTGATTGAACCTTATTCTCCGTGTCAGAGAGCTCAGACTGCAGCATCATAAAGTTCTGATTTGCTTTAAGGTCTGGATACGCTTCAGCAATAGCAAATATACTTTTCAATGCGTCGGTGAGCATGTTCTCAGCCTTTCCCTTTGCCTCTGCTCCTCCTGCAGACATCGCCGCCGCACGTGCCTTTGTGACGCTCTCAAACGCTCCCTGTTCGTGGCGCGCATACCCTTTGACCGTATCAACCAAATTTGGGATAAGGTCATACCGGCGCTTTAGTTGCACATCAATGTCTGCCCATGCCTCCTTTGTTCGATTAATGAGTGTGATAAATCGGTTGTACGTTGCGACGAGCCACAGACCAACCGCTACCACGATTCCTGCAAGTATATAGAGAAGTGTCATATCTACAGTGTACCGCTTGAGACGCGACTTTCAAGCTAGTGGGCTTGGACCTCACCATCCACGTGCTCGGGTTCGAGGTTTCCGTAGATCCGCTCTACATCAGGTAAGGGACGGGAACGTCGGGCAACAATCTTGAAGCGTCTACGAAACTCAGGATCGTAATTTTTTGATACACCGGTACCTTTTTGTGCACCTCTTACGACCTGTTCTGCAGACAGTACCGTTGTGTGATCCTTTTGGAGTGCTTTGCCGATACTTGGATAGCTAATAGGTCCAAAGGGGTGCGCCTTGGTGTGCCCCCTCAGTAAGGTGGCCACGGCAGCGCGGGCCTGTACTAATGTTTTTACTTTTGAGTCTGATTTTAGTTCTTCTCTCGTGACTCCAAAAATTTCTTTAGTGTTTTTCAGTATTCGATCTCTGATAACGTATTTCGGCTCAGCCATTTTTTAGTAGTCGTCCATCGGTGGCCCACCAGCCATTGGCTTTTTCTCCTCTGGCTCATCTGCGATCGCCGCCTCTGTAGTAAGGAGTATCGCGGCAGCTGATACTGCGTGCTCTACGCCACCACGTGTTACCTTTACGGGGTCAATAATTCCAGCTGCAACCATATCAGGGACAATTTCATCCTTAATAGCGTCGTACCCAGCAAATCCCTTTGCCTTTTTGACCTCTGCGACAATAACTTCACCCGATTCTTTTCCAGAGTTGATTGCAATCTGTTTGAGAGGTCGCTCCAACGCAGTGAGCACAATTCGATAACCCACCTCCTCTTCCTTAGAAAGTTTCTTCCAATCTGTCTCTGCCTCAACTTTCTGAGCCGCTTTAACAAGTGCTGTACCTCCTCCGGGAACGATACCTTCTGCAATCGCAGCCTTGGTCGCATTGACTGCGTCTTCAATCTTGTCCTTGAGATATTTCATCTCAGTCTCCGTAGCTGCGCCCACACGGATAACTGCGACGCCTCCCGAGAGCTTTGCGATACGCTCTTCTAACTTTTCTTTGTCAAACTTTGAGTCAGTCTCTGCGAGCTGTTTCTTGAGCGAGCCGACGCGTGCATCAACGTCTTTCTTTGGACCCTTTCCGCCTACAATAATCGTATTATCCTTCGTTGCGATAACTTTTTGTGCTCGTCCGAGGTGGGTAAGCTCTGCCTTATCAAGTTTGAGCCCCACTTCTTCAGATATAACCGTTCCTCCCGTTAAGGTCGCGATGTCTTGGAGCATCTCTTTCTTTCTGTCTCCATACCCTGGAGACTTGACTGCAAGAACTGAAAAAGTACCTCGAAGCTTGTTCACCACAAAGGTGGTGAGGGCCTCACCCTCAACATCATCTGCAATAATGACGAGCTCCTTTTTACCAGTCCGCGCCACCGCCTCGAGTATGGGGAGAATCTCCTGTACCGATGCAATTTTTTTATCAGTGATCAAAATATGTGCGTCTTTGTACCCCGCTTCCATGCGCTCGGGGTTGGTAATCATGTATGGCGATACGTAGCCGCGATCAAACTCCATTCCTTCAACCACCTCTTTCGAGATACCAAAAGACTGTGACTCCTCTACAGTGACTACACCGTTTTGACCCACCTCTTCTATTACTTCTGCAATAGTCTCACCGATTTCGACAGACTCTGCAGAGATGGTGGCTACTTGCCTGATGTCCTTATCACCCTGCACTGGCTTTGCGATTGACTTAAGTGCTTTTACCGTAGCGTCGCGTGCCTTCTCCATACCGCTTCTCACCAGCATGGCGTTGACTCCCATTGCGGTGTGCTTCATCCCCTCATCAATCATTGCCTGCAAAAGCACTACCGAGGTCGTTGTTCCATCTCCGGCAAGATCGTTCGTCTTGTTAGCAACTTCTTTTACGATCTCTGCGCCCATATTCATAAACTTATCTTTGAACGAAATCTCCTTTGCTATGGTGACACCATCGTTCGTCATGTGCGGCCCACCGTACCCCTTGTCAAGAATAACGTTGCGTCCTTTTGGGCCAAGCGTGACCCTGACTGCTCGTGCTGCTGCATCTATTCCGGACTTTAAAGCGTTCTGCGCCTCGGCGTCGAAAAGTATTTTCTTTGGCATACTGAATAGTTATTTGATAATCGCGAGAATGTTTGATTCTGAAATCAC
>CAYHUS010000001.1:0-36073 GCA_964359715.1 uncultured Candidatus Saccharibacteria bacterium | reverse complement strand
AGCACGATAAGCACGGTCTCCATCAGTGCATTCTACCACTTGGCTTGATATACTAACGACATGCTTCAAGACACCATATCGAGTGACCTCACGACCGCTATGAAGGCTAAAGAGGCGCTAAAAGTCGAGGTCCTGCGGGGCCTTAAGGCTGCCTTTACCAACGAGCTAGTCGCTACAAAACGCAAACCCACTGACCCTCTCCCTGACGAAGATGCAATAAGCGTTATCAGACGCGAGGTAAAAAAGAGAAAAGAAGCCTTTGAGGCATTCACTGGTGGTAACCGCCCAGAACTTGCGGATAAAGAAGAAAAGGAGCGAGTCATACTTGAGGTCTACCTCCCAACCCTTATGAGCAAAGATGCTATTGAAAAGATTGCAGAGGCAAAGAAGACTGAGATGGGTGTCAGCGATAAAAAAGATATGGGTAGATTTATGGGTGCGCTTATGAAGGACCTCGCAGGCAAGGCAGATGGCGCTGACGTGAGAGAGGTGGTGCAAAAGCTGTTTGAATAGGTTGTTATGGACAAACGATTAGATAAACGCGCTGCCAATGGATCAAACTATGCAGGGTGGGCAGTGCTCTATGCAATTAAAGGAGATTCAGGCGCAGTAGTAAAGTTGGGCAAAAAAGGTGGTGATGAATCATCTCGCATGCGCACTATACGAAGTCGCGTTCGTATCACCGAATCGATGCGCCAAGAGGCGGGGGTGATGGAAGCGTTAGATGCGTACCACAGTGGGTTTTCATCTGTTCAAGAATATAAACAGCACTAGTATGTCGGTACAGGAGAAACGCTGGTACACGCTACCGGAGGCACGATTAGTGGCAAAGCACTTGCAGGCGTTCTACCGATCTGGTAAAGATATGCGCGGGTACTTTAGGGCAGTGTGCGATCGCCTCGGATACAAGGGTAAGGAATACAGCACCATGCGTATTAACATCCACACTGAGATTGCAAGAATCGAGCCGCAGCTATTGTCTTTAAAGAATAAAAAACCATGACCCGAGAACAACGACAAGTAGAGATGCTTCGAATCAAGGTATCATTGGGAGCTAATAACCAAAAGCTTACACAGACTCGCGAGCCACTTACAATAATGGGACTTGAGATTGCTAACCGACTTCTCAGAGAGGATCTTGAGAAGATAGAAAAGCAGCAATAACGAACCCGCTCAGGTTCTTCAGCGGCACCAGTGCCTACAAGTCACTCCTCACCTTCGTTCGTCGTGCTCGCAGGCCGCCCCTCGCGGTTTGACGAGACGTCAAACATCGCTGCGGTCGTCACACTTGCTAAAAACTCGCAGCAGTGCGAGTTTTTAGTCTAGTGTGACCCCACGGGGAATCGAACCCCGATTCCAGCGTTGAGAACGCTGTGTCCTAACCGTTAGACGATAGGGCCAGACCTAGGTTTTATAGCATAAAATGAAGCCCTCGGCACTACGCCTTGGGCTTTACGAGCTTTACACCTCGCACAACGGTAAGTGATACAGGGTCTAAAAGTAATCCTGTTCTTTCATCTTTAAGCACTACTAACTCAGGGCCTACGACTGTCTCGTTTTTAAACTTTCTTACAACTTTTGATACAGCATAAAGTCGTTCCCCCTTCCCATCGTTGTAGATCGCGTGAGAGTGTGAAAATGTTGGCACCAGTAAGGATACGTACTCATGCTTCCCGCACCCCGAGAGTCGCGTATGTCGTTCACCTTTACCTAAAAACTCGGTGGCCTTCCTCTCCAACAACCTTCTCGCCTGATCCCCATCCCTATGGTGACTAGATCCTCGATATTTCGCACGCTCCCATTTAATTCTTGTCATAGTTTGTAGGTTAGCTTGTTCTTTTAACTATGGTCAAGGGTATTGACTAATATTATATTCGTGATATCATACCGCCATGTCTGTATACGAACAATTTCTCCTAAACACCGCACCGTCCACAAAATCAAAGACGCCAGAGCTGGCCCCACAGCCTAAGTCCTTAAACCAAGAAATTTCGGCCATACTAGCCCGCGAGGGTATCAAGGCACCCAAGGTTGAGGTGCATGTTGCCCTTATACAACACGGCACTGAGGAAGATGCCGAGGGGATAAGAAAAGAAATTCTCGATTGCGACCTCTTCGCCCCAGAGGGTGTAGGCCACTTCCCCGAGTACACTGAGCTACTTAACGAGCTTTCTGCTGGCAAGATATCCCTTAAAGAAGCTCACGAGCGCTCTCTAAAAATTCTTGGAAAGAGACCGTGGATTGGAGCCATACTATCTAGGCTTATTGGTTTTGAAGGGTTTCATACGCGCATTGTTCAAATCCTTGCAGGGAGTAATAAGGTAGTCATGCACGTTGACGCGCCAAAAGACAGTGCGCTCGCCAACGAGACTGCTGGGGCACTTGCAAGTCTTGTGTGGAGCATGCTTCGAGTAATGTGGAAAAATAAAGCCCCGTACGACGCAGCAGCAAAGGGAGTTGTGGGTTCAGTTACCAAATTTGCAGTCTTTAACAGAAAGCGTGAAGACTTAATGGTTTCCTCGCTTCCAGCCGCTATTGCCAAAGCAATCAAAGAGCACCCACAGCTTCAGTCTCCTGCTCGCACCGATCCTATCAAGGTCTTTATGTACCTCGGCGCAGCTCACAACCGAGTACCAAAGCTCCTTGCAAAACCTGATGTTGCAGTCACTAGCCGAGTCGCTGATAATTCAAAGCATACGGGCATTGTTGGCCATTTCCATAAGATTTTAATGGAAACCCGAGACGGCAAGGATATGACTCTCGATGACGGTAAAGTTCTTGTTCTTGAAATGATATTCAGTGCTATGCTACAAGACGCGCGCCACGCGTTAAAAAATAGATTCGCATCTGCTACCAAAAAGTTTGGTGGTGCAGTGATTCCTCACATTTTGGCAGAAGTGTTTGCTGACAAGGGAGAAGAAATATACACAGAGTATAAAAAGCATGCACCATCGCTTCTTCGCATATTTTTTAGCAGGCCACATGATCACGAGCTTACGGCATACCTGCTCAAGCTCTGTAAAGAGCGGGGCAAAGAAATTGACACAAAGATTCAAGAGCTCTTGGCAAAATAGCTACCGCATCAACCACTCAGTGTCTTGGCGACACAAAAGCTTTGGCGCATCCTCGGGATGTGCCATTAATTTTTTTACTACCTTTTCTAGCCTTACTCCTTGGGAGCCCTTTACAAGAACAGTGTCTCCGCGCTCAATAATAGTTGCGAGATGTTCTTCCGCGTCAAGGCCTCGATCAAACATAAGTATCTGACTCTCAGGCAATCCCGCCTTTCGCGCTGCCTCAGCAATGCCACGCGAACGTACGCCGACTGTAACCAATATATCAACCACGTCTCGCGCTATGCGACCTACCCGCTCATGCTCAGTCACAGAGTACGAGCCAAGCTCAAGCATGTCACCCATGACAGCAATTTTGCGCGCGGGCTGTCCCGTGCTCAAGGTCGGCGTAGGCATTTCACTAAGTGTAAAAAGCGCCTGCTCAGCGGCTACTGGTGAAGAATTATAGGTATCATCAACAATAAGTGAGCCCCGCACACCATCTATAAGACGCATGCGGCTTTTAGCGCTCGAGTGATTTTCAAATGCGTCCTTCATTTTTTCAAGTGGCACTCCTACCGCAACTGCGGCCGCTATACCTGCAAGCGCCGCGTACACATGCTGGAGCCCTACAACCGAGCGGAGCGCAATGTGCACCTTCTCACCTCTATATGACACATCAAAACTGATGCCGGTAGCAAACCCCTTGGTCGCAGTAATTTTAATACGAAGCGCTCGCACATCAGCGTTCTCATGAATGCCGAATGTTACAATCTCAACACCATCTGGCACAGTGGCATTTTGAAGCACATCATCATCAACATTTATAACTGCAATCCCCCCTGGCCTAAGCCACGAGAGTGGCGCTAACTCCTCACGCTGTACATCCTCAGGTGAATCATAAAATTCAACATGAACGGGAGTCGCGGGAAATCGTGTTGCCACGACTACCTCGGGCCTAAGCCACGAGAGAGACTTTGAGATATCTCCGGGACGATCAGCGCCGACCTCAACGATAAGCCAAGCGGGGTACGGCGCACGCATAATGATGAGGAAAATTCCATCAATAATATTTCTAAACCAGCGCACTGGGTTGGACCAGCCATTGGGTATTCCAAGAACGGTAAGCGGAGCACCAATATCAGAGTTAAAGCTTTTCTCACTTCTTCGTACAAAGTACTGTGCAGAGAGTGCAGTAAATGCCGCATCCTTGCTTGAGGTCTTTCCTACTGATCCGGTGACAACCACGATGCGGGGTTTGTATTTTTTAATCACCACTCTTGACTCAAGCGTAAGCACGTATACAACACAGCGTCGAATGAATTCTTTCATGGCGCCTTTATCTCTGCTCGGTCAGGTGGGATGGCATAGTAGGTGATCAAAAATTTTGTAGTATCAATAAACGGCACCGTCCACGTCTCTGATGCATACTGGGCTCCTTTCGGCTCAACCGCAAAAAAGAAAATAATGAACTTAGGGTCATATGCTGGGAAGTACCCAAAAAATGAGTGTAGGTACCTATCTGCATAGTACCCGCCGTTAACAGGGTCGGCAATCTGTGCGGTTCCTGTTTTTGCTGCCACACTCATTTCTGGTATTTTTGCCTTCCCCTTTAAGAGCGCAGAGTCAACCACGGTCACGAGCATCCGAGTAACTTTTTCAGCAGACTCCTCGGATATGGCGTGTCGCGGTGGGGCCCAGCCAATCTTTTTTTCTATTCCCCCTGGGTACTCGAGCCTGAGCCCTACGTGTGGCTGCGGCACTTCTCCCTTGTTGGCAAGAGTGGCAAGCGCGCGAACCATCGCAATTGGTGTTATGGCGATACCCTGCCCATAGCCTGCGGTTATGTATTCTACTGTTCGTGGACTTTCAAGGTTTTTTACCAGTGGAGATGCCTCGGCTGGTAAGTCTATACCCGTCTCCTCAGTAATTCCAAATTTTGTAAAGTACTCGCGTGTAGTTTGTGTCCCCATTTTCTCTACTATCCACGCTATACCTATGTTTAGTGATTGTGAGAGCACCTCCTGCATGGGCACTACGCCACGTGCCCTTCTGTCAAAGTTGTAAATTGTTTTTTTATCAATTGTAAGCGTACCGGTGTCATTGTATGTAGTCGAAGGTGTTATCGCACCAGCATCTAGTGCAGATGCCATGGTAATAGGCTTCATAGTTGAGCCGAACTCATACACACTCTCTACGAGTGGGTTCAAAAAATAGCCGCGATTTGCTTTTTTAATATCGTTTGGATCAAAGGTAGGGACAGACGCCATGGCTCGTATCTCGCCTGTTTGTGGGTCCATAATGATACCTGCTGCTATTGTCGGGTTCCACTCTGCAGCATACTTTAATAGCTCTTCCTCAAGATGCGCCTGTACCGTAGGTTCAATGGCAGTCCAAAGATCAGCCCCCGGCCCTGAGTTTGAGGCAAAGAGGCGCACACCAACGTTAGTAAAAAGATCATTCAAAAATCCCTGCGCGCCGTCACCTTCAGCTTTTTTTAAGTTTTGCTCATACTGACGCTCAAGCCCGTACTGCCCTGTCTCGGTGTCGCTCTGTCCAAACCCGAGAAAGCCCACCTCATGCGCTGCAAGGCTCTTCCCTGGGTAGTAGCGCCATCGCTCACGATACACTGAGACACCATCAATATCAGCATCACGAACAGATTCACCCACTCTTTCATCTACCCGCCTCACAAGCTCTTCGTACGGGTCCTGTCTATCAACAAGATGAGCGTCATACTCTTCTCGGGTTATATTTGGCAGAAACGCTGAGAGCGCATTAAATGTTGTATCTGGGTCAACAACCTTTGGTGGGATAAGCGCGATAGTGTACCCACTTTTTAACGTGGCCGCGGATACGGGGGCACCATCCTTTGCAGTAAAAAATATTGTGCCACGTGTGAGCTGGTACTGAGATGGAGCAATGTGCTGGCTGTCTGCCTTATCGCGGTACTCATCGCCATGGACTATTTGTACAAGATATAGGCGGACAATAATAATAACCGCTATGGCGGTAAATCCGAGTGCAAGTATTCGTATTCGTGTAATGTATCTAGCGCGCATCAGAACCGTACGTAAGCTGAGCTGATGAGACTGAGACAAATGTGCGATCTGCCCCCGCCACAAAGCCCATGCCGCGTGCGTACTCTTCAGTAATACCACGCTGCAAAGCTAAGTAGGCACCCTCAAGCTCAGCAACCTCTGTAGCGACGACGCGGGACTCTTTGAGCGTTGTCTGTCGAGCGGCAACTTCGTTAATTGAAAGTGCGATGCACACCCCATACACAGCAATAGCTGCAACGAGTGCAAGAGATAGCGACATAATCGCTCGACGTTCAAGCAATAGCGGCACCACAAGAGAGCGCGTGCGGTTTCCAGCAAACGGAAGTTGGGTCTGCGCAAATGAAATTTTTGTTCTACGCATGTTTTTCAAATATTCTTAATTTTGCGGAGCGCGCACGCGGATTGGCCTGAATCTCTGCACGGGTTGGTGCGAGCGGTTTTTTTGTAATGCGAACTCCATCACCCTTTTTCTCAGCATCTCTAAAAAGGTTTTTTACAATTTTGTCCTCAAGTGAATGAAACGTAATGACCGCCACCCTCCCGTTCGGCGCTAAGAGCGATAGTGCTGCCATGAGCCCCTCCTTCAATGATTCAAGCTCGTCATTGACTGCAATCCGAAGCGCTTGAAACACACGCGTCGCTGGGTGGATCGGTCCCTTGCGAAATCTGTGTGGAACAGCACTTGTCACAACGGCAGCGAGCTCTTTGGCAGTATCAATAGAGGTGTGCCTGCGCGCTTCTACAATGGTTCGTGCAATTCTTCCAGAAAAGCGCTCGCCGCCATACTCTTTAAAAAGTTTGACAAGCTCTTCTTCATCCCAATCTGCAATAATGTCTTTTGCTGTAAGGACATATCCTTCTGGCTTTGCGGAGAGCGTCATCAAAAGCGGTGCATCCTCTTTAAATGAAAATCCTCGGCCAGACATGAGCTGCCCTTGGTGCCACCCAAGGTCAAATAAGATAGCATCGGCGGATGTGACGCCAATTCTCTGCATGTGCTCTTTGAGGTCGCGAAAGTTACCGTGTACATATATAAGATGTGCATCCGCACCATTGAGTACATCCTTGGCGTGCGCAAGAGATGTCTCATCCGCATCAACAACAACGAGTGTGCCTTGTGTTCCTATTTTTTGTGCGATATGAAGTGCGTGTCCACCTTGCCCTACTGTTGCATCAATAACAACTTTGCGAGGAGCAAGGTTAAGACCCTGTATCGATTCGTCTGAAAGTACTGTTATATGTTCCTCCATAACCTATATGACTCCTATTTCACCTAGCTTTTCTGCCATTTGATCTCCCGATGCTTCAATGCGCTCTTTGTACGCATCCCAACGCTTTGAGTCCCAAATTTCAATTCTGTCTCCTAGTCCTGCAACAACCACTTTAGTTTTTAATCCTGCGAATTCTTTAAGGTAGTCAGGAATAAGTATTCTGCCAGCGCTGTCTACCTCTGCCTCATAGGCACCCGCCAAGATAAAACGATTAAATCCGCGTGTGTCAGAAGCACCAATTGAAAGCGCTCCCATTTTTTCTGCAATTTTCTTCCACGAATCATGAGAGAACATGAATAAACAGCGATCAAGGCCGCGTGTTACCACAACACCTTTGCTTAAAGATTTTCTAAATTTAGCTGGGAGCGCCAGTCGCTTTTTGTCGTCCAGAGTGTGGGCATACTCGCCAATCAGCATATATGACACTATACCCCACTTAGCCCCACTTCATGCCACTGCTATCCACAGTTACAAAAAAACCCCCTCGGGAGGGGCGTTTGGTTTGCTCGGCTACATTTCTGTCCTTGGGCGCATGAGGGGGAACAACTGCCCTTCGCGGATAGACACTCCAGCTAGGAAGGCGAACAGGCGTTCGGAAACTCCAAACCCAAAGGTTGGCGGCATGCCGTACTCCATAGCCTCGACATACTCGTAATCTGCCATCTGAGCCTCCTCGTCGCCCGCATCTCGAAGCGCCTGCTGGGTTTCAAATCGAGCGAGTTGATCTATCGGGTCATTAAGTTCGTTAAAGGCCTTGCCGACCTCACTTCCCCCAAGAAGAATCTGAAAACGGTCAACCACGCGACCGTCACCTTTAGATTTTTTTGCAAGTGGTTCAAGGTACACGGGTATACCGGTTAAAATTGCTGGTCCGCCGATGGACTTTCGTACTTTCTTCCACAAAAGGTCGACCAAGCGGCCAAGGTCTGCATTCTTTTCGTATGCTATGCCCTCTGTATCAAGCTTTGCCCGAACAGTAGCAATATCTACCTCTCGCGGGTCAAACCCATATTGCTTCATCATCATATCGTTATAGTCATACCGCTCCCACTCCTTCCCTAGGTCAACAACAAACCCATTAATGGTGAACTCGAGCGTGCCAAATGCCTTTTGGGCAACCGTACGATATAAGTCTATAAGCATGGGCACTCCCTTTCGCGCATCTTGGAATGCCTCATAAAATTCAAAGTGTGTGTAGTCTTGGGCGTGCTCGTGAGACATGCCCTCATTTCTAAACACTCTTCCAATCTCAAATACTTTAGGGAATCCTGCGATAATAAGCTTCTTGTGCCACAGTTCGTGTGAAATTCTTAGATACACATCGACATCAAGCGCATTGTGGTGGGTGATAAATGGCCGAGCTTCCGCGCCTCCTGTCTTTGTCTCCAAAATTGGTGTTTCTACTTCAATGTAGTCGCGCTCAAGCATAAAGGCTCTTACTGCGTTCCAAAACAGCGATCGCTTCTTTACCAGAGCGGCAGTGTCAGTGCTTAACAGCATATCAAGGTACCGTTGGCGAAGTCGCTCATCCTCATCTTTAATGCCATACCACTCGCTCGGTACTGGTCTAAGGCTTTTAGCGAGCATCTGCCACTTTGCTGCTGCCACAGACTTCTCACCTCGTTTGCTTGTGAGCGCCGTACCGGTCACTGCAACAAAATCACTTGCATCAACCGTTTGTAAAAAAAGATCAAAATCGTGCACGTCATCCTTTTTTATAAGCGCCTGCATTTTGGCAGTCCCATCATAGAGATCAACAAACATAATGCCTCCCTGCCCGCGAACGGACATAACTCTGCCCGCAATCGTTATTTGTTCCTTTGAGCTCTCAAGGTCTGAAAATTGCTCAAGAACAGAGTCTATTTCATGTGTTCTTCCAGATTCAGCAGGATAGGGGTCAACACCAGCGTCTTGTAACGCAGACAGCTTTTTAAGCCTCTCGGCACGTATATCATCTAATCCGGACATTCCTCTAATATAGCAGAGCTACGCATCACCTGAAACCTTGGCAATCCCAAGGAACTTTACATGCGACAGGGGGACACAGTGCGGTCGTACACCTTGAATTTTGAGTGACGTTGGTTTCCCCTGTGCACTAAGCACCACTTCTCCGCATCCTTCTACGTGTCTTACTATTGAACTACGGGTCGTGTCTCCACCTCCCCCACTCGATCCTTCAATGTACTCAAGTATGATTCGCCTTCCTAAAATAGGAATCCTTGAAATCGCCTCGCGGACCTTGCGCCTTCTCTCATACTCGCGGCCGATTACCACTCCGGCGTCCTCATACACCGTGTGATAACTTGGCATACTACTCAATATCTACAATGGTATATTCTTGCCTTCCCCCTGGAGTGGTAAAAACAAATGATTCGCCTTTTTTCTTATTCATAAGTGCCTGTCCCATTGGCGAGAGGTGGGAGATTTTTTTCTCTCGCATGTCTGCCTCCTCGCTCCCCACAATAGTGTACGCATGCGACTCTGATGCACCCTTTTTCTTTATGGTCACCTTTGAGCCAAAGCCGACCACGCCCTTCTTTTTTTCTGAAATAATAACTGCCGATTTGAGTATTCCTTCAAGACGCTTAATTCGCTCCTCTGTTGCAGCTTGAAGCTCTCTCGCTGCGTGGTATTCGGCATTTTCAGATAAATCTCCGAGTGAGCGAGCGTACTCAAGCGAGTCGGCAATCTCTTTTCTTGAAACGGTGATTAGCTCGCCAAGCTCTGCTTTCAATTCATCAAATTTCTCTTGGGTCAAAACATTCTCCGTAGGCTGGCCTTTGGACGAACTCTTTTTAGATACCATCGCGCCATTGTATCGCATGGGTGCAAGGCGTCAATTAGATGTTGTGGTGTATTCGGGTCGAGACGAGATAATCCAACGCATGACGCCCTGCATAGCTGCAGGAGCGCCAACCGTAGTTCCAGCCTTTGCCCGTTCTAAGATGATTGCAAATGCGTACCGTGGCGCATCGTACGGGAAAAAACCGATAACGAGAGAGTTAGATTCTTCCTTTTTTAAACCTACCTCGGCAGTACCAGTTTTTGCAGCGACGCGCACCTCAGGAAAAGAGAGCGCTTGCGCGGTGCCCTCGGTTACCGCCATGCGCATCCCCTCACGCGCAACAGTGAGATGCTCACTCTCAATTGGAACGCTCTGCTGCGCTCCCTGCACTCCCTTGAGAATGCTTGGTGTCACCAACATCCCGCCGTTTGCAAGCGCAGCAGTGGCACGAAGTGATTGGAGGAGAGTCACCTGCCACCCGTACTGTCCAATAGATGTGGTGTACGTGTCTCCCACTCGCCACAGTGGGTCGTCAAAGATTTCTGCTTTCCACTCAGGAGATGGGACAGTGCCCGTTGGCTCATCTTCCTCAGGAAAGCCAGTGTGCATGCCAAATCCAAATTTTTGCGCATACGCATTGATTGCTGATATCCCTAAGCCGCGCTGTGACTCAAATCCGCCTCCTACTATATAGAAGTACACGTCGCTCGACACAGCTATCGCGCGGCGCATATCAACGGCGCCATGTGCGCGCCAGTCTCTAAAAATGCTTGGATTTTCTGGGTCAAAAGGGTTTGGGAGCACAAGACGCCCTGTCGAGACAAATGTAGTTTGCGGCGTCACCACTTTTTCTTCAAGTGCAGCAGCGGCAATAAACGGTTTGATGATAGAGCCTGGTGCATAAAGACCAACCACCGCTCGATCAAGAAACGGGGCGCGCGGATCGTTTACAAAACCCCGAACCTCAGATTCTGGTTTTCCAGAAGACATTACCTCGGGATTAAACGATGGATAACTAACCAGCGCGAGAAGTTCTCCGGTATACACATCCATGACAGCACCGGCGCCACCTTTAAATGCAGCATCCACGCGCTCAGCGATGGCGTCGTGCATTGCAACCTGCAACTCAGCATCAATTGAGAGCTCGACGTCAACGCCAGACTGCGGGCTTTTTACTATCGAACCAGACACTGTATCGCCAGTTGCTTTGCGCTCCACTATTTCTATCCCATTCTCTCCACTTAAAATTTCATCGAAAAGGTACTCTGCACCAACAACACCGTGCGTGGTATCTTGATACCAAAACCCATTTTGATCACGTTTAGGGTAGCTTACGTACCCAACAAGGTGTGCCGCAGACTCTTTGAGGGGATACTCGCGCTCAACAAGGCGAGCGTCGGTGGTTGTGCCTGAACGGTTTTCAGCTAGCGCTACTCCATACCGATCAACAATTCGCCCTCGCTCTGCCACAATAAGATCCTGAGCAAGGTGGTTGTTCTCAGCTCGTGCAGCAAACTCATCGCCCCGCACAACCATGAGATACCCCGCCTGCACACTAAGCACAAAAACAACAAGTGCTACGGCAACAAGTACCCGCTTGTACATGTGCGGAGAGAGCGGGCGCTCAATCTTTCCTTCCAAGTGAGCGCGGTCAAACGATGGGAGATTTTCAGAATCAATAAATATCTCGTCAGGTTCGAGCGCTGTATATTTTGACCGGCGAGTAAAAAGTCCCATAGCTATTCAAGAATGCGCGTACGAATACTTGCAGCAACGAGACCCATGCCAGCAAAAACGCACGTATAGATATAGTGAAGGCCAAAGAGCGCGTCGACTGGGTACCCAAACCACAGATCCATCAATAACCCACATCCAACCAAAAGCGGGAGCGAGTATCGAAACTGCGAGAGCCACCATGCCGCTACCACTGAGACCCACCATGGGAAAAATACAAGTGAACCAAAAAGCGCAAGTGCTGAGAATGCCATCATGGTGTACGTGCGTGCACAAGAGACACAATAGAAATGTCGATCAAGGCTACAGGGAGCGAAAGGTACAGCGTATTGGTTACATCGCTGGTTGAACTTGCTACGCCGCGCACCACCGCCCCAGGATACCCGCTCTCAATGTCTGTAACGACATCGCCCAGAGCAAGCACAACATCACGCGGTACCAATGCTTCAAACGATCCGCCTCCTTTGCCTTCAGCGACTACCACTGCTTTTGGTTCTCCAAGCTCAAAATCGCGCGTCGACCCAGGGGAACTCGTAAGCTGCACCACGGCAGTATCGTTTGAGACACTCGACACTGACCCCACCATGACGCCAAATACTGTCACGGTATCTCCCGCTACAACACCCTCATCACTGCCCAGATCAATAATGAGCGAATCAAAGTGGGTGCGCGGAGGACGAGCAATGACTCGAGCAGAAGCATAGGCCTCAAGGGGGCGAAGTGCTAGAGCTTTTTCAAGTTCGTCAATTCTTTGCATCGAGCGCCCATACAAAAGTGCTTGGTACTCTGTTCGCAGTCGATTTGATTCGCTATCTTTGAGCCGTTCTTCGAGAGTTGTTCGCGAATACAGCGCGTACTCAGGAATCACTGATTGAGCACGAGGAAGTATGCTGTCGCGCAGCCACCCATAGGACAGAAAGACAACTATAACGACACAGAGAGTAAGCACGACTACCCACACCCATCTTGGGAGTGCTCGCCACCACTCAGATCGATATCGCGTCATCATCATCTAGTAGTATAAATCGATACTTCTCAAGATCCTCAAGCACGACCCCGGTGCCGCGCGCGACCGTAGTCAGCGGGTCCTCAACAACCCGAATCGGGACCTTGAGCTCTTCTTCTATGAGTTCTGGGAGGCCGCGCAAGAGCGCCCCTCCTCCAGTAAGGAATATCCCCAACCGCATAACGTCAGCGACAACCTCGGGTGGTGCCGTCTCAATAACCTCTTTTATTGATTCAACAATAGAGGCGACTGATGCTCCAATAGCTTCTCGGACATCGGCGTCAGTGATAACAATCTCACGAGGAAGTCCCGTGACCAAATCTCTGCCACGAATAGTAGTGGTGAGCGGGACTGACGGTTTGAGTGCAGTGCCGACTGCAAGCTTTACATCCTCTGCAGTGCGTTCGCCTACTAAAATCTTGAACTCGCTTCGTATGTATGAAGAAATATCTTGGTTAAGCGTGTCACCAGCAATGCGAAGATTTTTAGAACGCACGATGCCGCCAAGCGAGATGAGCGCGATGTCTGTGGTCCCTCCTCCAATATCAACGAGCATGGTGCCTACTGGCTCATTGACGGGTAGTCGTGCACCCAACGCCGCGGCCATGGGCTCTTCAATAATATATACTTCACGCGCGCCGGCGTTACGCGCAGCGTCGCGCACCGCGCGAACCTCAACTGAGGTAAGTCCTGATGGAACACCAATAACAACGCGTGGTCCAAGCGGAGTCTTCTCACCTTGTGCTTTCTTTATAAGGTACGCGAGCATCTCTTCAGTGACCTCGAAGTCAGAGACAACACCTTCAACCAAAGGACGCACTGCCAAAATGTGTGCGGGTGTCCGACCAAGCATGTCTTTGGCCTGCGTACCCACCGCGACCACTTGTCCTGTCTTTTGATTTACGGCGACCACTGACGGCTCGGTGATAACAATCCCCTTTCCCTTGAGGTATACCAACGTATTTGCGGTGCCAAGGTCGATGCCGATCTCTCGTGAGAAGCGTTCAGTCAGGGACTTAGGGAGCTTGAACATAGGTGCCATTCAGTATCGCATCGCGTGAGTGTTTCGTCACGCGACCGTCTAAACGGCGCACCACCTCGATAGAATCTGGTGTTGTACTTTTCCCCACCACAATTCTATAGGGAATACCGATTAGATCAGAATCAGCAAATTTCTCGCCCGCGCGAACATCGCGATCATCATATAAAACTTCGATGCCAACTTTCTGTAGATCTGTATAGAGGGTATCTGCCATCGCTTGTATAGTAGTGTCACCCTGCGATAGCTCGACAAGATGAACCTGAAATGGCGCCACGCTCTCTGGCCACACCATGCCCTTCTCATCTGCAAACTTTTCTACAATAACACCCATAGTACGCGTCGTGCCAAAACCAAAACAGCCAACCACAGGATGCGCCTTGTTGCCCTGTGCATCCATAAAGGTAAATCCAAACGCCTTGGGATACTTGTGTCCGAGATCAAACACATTACCAACCTCAGAAGCGCGTGCCTTCTTCAATGTCTGTGAACACTTTGGACACGCATCACCTTCTTGCACTGTCGCGACTTCGACGTTAGCGCAGTATGAACAATTCTCGCAGTACACGATGTCATCTTCACCCGCGTCAGTGAGCACCATAAACTCATACGAAAGCTTTTCCGAAAATGCGCCACCGGACGCTTCAGTTGCCTTTGCAGTTAAACCGCATGCCGCAAATGCTCTAAAATACGCCTCCTGCACCACCGCGTAGAAACGGTCAAAATCCTCTTGTGATTCATGAAAGCTGTACATATCCTTCATACCAAACTCTCGACCGCGCATAATCCCGCTTTTTGCTCTGAGTTCGTCGCGATACTTCTGCCCTATTTGATATATCGCGAGCGGTAGGTCTTTGTACGACAACACATACTCAGCGGCAATAGGTGTTGCAATCTCCTCTTCGCTTTGGCCGATGGCGTACTCCTTCTCGGTGCGGCTCATGATCTTAAACAAAACATCAACCGTGTCCCATGCACCTGTCTGCTTCCACAGCTCTGAGGGGTGGAGCGTTGCAAATCTATTTTCTTGTCCGCCAATGTTGTTCATCTCATGGCGAATAATGTTTTCAATCTTATTGAGGACGCGAAGGCCGAGTGGCAGATACGAGTACACTCCTGCCATCTCCTTATGGACAAAACCGCCTCTGATAAGAAGCTGGGCATTCTTTGCGACCTCGTCTGAAGGCGCTTCTTTACGAGTTTTGGTGTAGAGCTTTGACTGTCGCATGACACTATTGTACTCCGAATACGCTATCCGACCAGCTTTACAATATCGTTATACGTGACGACGAGCATCAGGGTGATGAGGATCACAAAGCCCGCAAGGTTAATCATTTGAGTGGTTGCTGTTCGTATTGCCTTGCCGCGCACTACCTCAATGCCAAGCATGAGGAGCCGTCCGCCATCAAGCGCGGGGAATGGGAAGAGATTAATGACCGCAAGATTGAGCGAGATAATGCCCGCTATCAATAAAACCTGCCCGACACCAAACATTGCAGCTTCGCCGACTATAGACGCGATACCCACTGGCCCCGAGACGTCTTGGAGTGACGACGAGAGTGTAAACGCCCCAACAATAAGTCCGACCAATCCCTCAACCACACTCACCAGCCCTTGTCCGGTATCTATGAGTGCCTGAGGAAGCGCCTCAGAAAATGGTAGGGATTTAAACCCGACCAGCAGTGTCGCTATGCCAAACCCAAACCTGTCTGGATCTTCAGGGATAATCCCCGGTATTGGCGCTGCACTTACTGTAAGCTCCTCGCCAGCGCGCATAAGTACCACCTCTCGCTCGCCGCCCTGCATCGCGACAATGCGCGGAATATCAACTGGAGTAAGCACCGCCTCACCATCTATAGACACGATGCGATCACCCACCTCTATGCCAGCTAGAGCTGCGGGGCTCTTGGACACCACCTCAGCAATAATGACGTGATGTTCGCTGACGTGGGTAAGGTCGTCAGTGGCTTCAATAATGGTAGGCACCCCCACCATGTACGCAATAAAAAAAGCAAAAAATCCTAAGACCACATTCATAAACGGTCCTGCCGCTAGAACCGCAGCTTGTGAGACCTTGGGCGCGCGGGCAAACGCGCGTGGGTCGCCACGCTCTGACTCGTCTTCGCCAAAGATCCTCACAAATCCGCCAAATGGAATAAGGTTGATTGAGTACAGTGTCTCGCCAATTTTTTTTGCCCACAGCTTGGGTGGAAAGCCAACTCCAAACTCGTCAACGCGCATACCCACCCACTTGGCCACGCTAAAATGCCCAAACTCATGGCCCACAATAAGGACCACCAAAATGACAATAAAAAGTACGACCGACATTATCCGTTGAGCTCCTTCTCTTTCTTTTCTACCAGCGTCTCGAGCGCTGCGTTGCCTGCATCGATTATTTTCTGCACCTCGTCCTTCGCACGGTGTGCGTCATCCTCGCCCATGGCACCATCTTTTTTCTTTCCATCAATGTCGTCCATAGTGCGCGACCGCTCGCCGCGAAGCGTAACTCGTGCATCTTCAAGCTTCCCGCGTACAATTTTTACCAACTGTTGCCGACGCTCTGCGGTAAGCTCGGGAAAGGAGACGCGTACACCCTTGTCATCTGACCCAACACCAACACCAAGATCGGCAACCGTAATCGCCTTTTCTATCGGCTTGATTTGTGACTTGTCCCACGGAGCTACATATAAAGAACGAACATCCTCAACCGTTATCGAAGCTACTTCAATGAGTGACATGCGTGAGCCATATACCTCAACCTGAACCGCATCCAGTAGGGTTGGCGTCGCACGCCCAGTCCTCACAGACGAGAGCTCATCAGCAAGCCACTTCTCGGTTGCAGCTACTGCCGCCTTAATTTTTGAAAAGTCATACGCCATACACGATAGTATAGCAAACTATGCCTGCGGGAGTGTACTAGCAAGATGCATAAGAAGCAGCTTTGGTGACGACCCTGTAAGGGAAAGATAGTTGTGCGTGCTAAGTATTGAGCGCTGATAGTGTGGGCCAACCTTTTTTTCACGCGACACACTAACCAGCTCTCGCACAAACTCTCGTACCGCGCTCCTGTCTTTAGTTTTCTCAAGTGCTTTCAACATTTTCTCAACGCGTGCCACTCTGTCCCCAATGCTCTCTGACAAAAACTCTTTTGCTGCAGCTGCCTCGCCACCAACTTCAACACTGCCGAGCACAGACACCTCGATACAGCGCGAGCGAATAGTCGGGATAAAAACCCCTGACTGCGGAACGACAAAGAAAAAGTGCGAGTCCCCAGGGGCCTCTTCGATCACTTTAAGAAGCGCGTTCTGTGCGGCGTCGCCCGCGCGAGTAAGTGTCACCACAAAATATTTTGCACCACTTACAGATTTTAAAAATGCATACTGCGCTATGGTGCGTGCGTCCTCGATCAACATCTCATGGTACGAAAGCGCAAGATAATCTTGGTTAGCGGTAACTGCTACTCCTCTTGCCTTGAGCATCTCGCCAACTTCGGCGGCAGTACCCCCAACGACTATGTACGCGTGGTGTAGATGGTCAGCACCTAGTAAGCTCTTAAGCTCCATCTATATATTGTACTCTTGCCTACCCACGTTTGGTGGTGGCGGCACGCTTGTAGACCTCGAGGTGATCAAGCGCGACACCAGTCCCCTTTGCAACACAAAACGGAGCCTCGTTGGCGAGTGACGCCGGCACACCAGTGCGGCGAAACACAAGTTCGGGCAAGTGGCGAAGCTGTGATGTCCCGCCGGTCATAATAATGCCGCGGTCAATGATGTCAGCGGCAAGCTCAGGTGGTGTCTCTTGAAGCACATTTCTAATCGCTTTGATCATCTCGCGAAGTTCGCGCGATATTGCGCGCACCACCTCGTTAGTCCCAATTTGAACCGTGCGCGGCAGGCCGCTCAACAAATCTCGACCTCTGATACTCATGGTCAATTCTTCTTCTACCGGTACCGCTGACCCGACTTCAATTTTTATATCCTCGGCAGTCTTGTCTCCAATCGCGAGATTGTATGTCTTCTTTATGTAGTCTGCGATTGCTTGGTCAATTCTATTTCCCGCACACTTGACCGACGTCGAAGCGACAATACCGCCAAGTGCGATTACCGCAACATCTATTGTCCCGCCGCCAATATCTACCACCATGTGTCCTCGTGGCTCGTGGATGGGGATGCCGGCACCAATGGCAGCCAAAATCGGCTCTTTAATAACGTATGCGTTTCGAGCGCCAGCTTTGAGTGCCGCCTCAACCACGGCGCGCCGCTCAGTCGAGGTGACACCCGCAGGGACCGACACAATCACGTCTGGCTTAAAAATATTCCATCCCAGCGCTTTTTTTATGTAGTAGCGGAGCATCGCCTCGGTCACGCGATAATCTGCGATAACACCATCCTTCATTGGACGATACGCGATTATTGACTCGGGTGTGCGGCCAATCATCTCTTTGGCGTCAGCACCGATGGCGAGAATTTTACGCCCATGCTCACCCACTGCTACTACCGACGGCTCGTTAAGCACAATGCCCTTTTTGGGGAGGTACACCAAGGTTGTGGTAGTGCCTAAATCTATACCGAGCTTAGGGGAGAAAAAAGACATAGGTTACTGCAGTCTAGCAGAAAGCCGTCTCAGATGCGTTTCCTCGTAGCTTGGGGTAAGGTACATACACATATGGAGTCTGCGCCAGAGTTACATGACCGGCCGTGGGAGGTCCAAAGTCTAGATTGGCCAGAGAGGGCCAAGATACGCAGGCAGTGGGAGCAAAAACATGGGCTTGAAGTCAAGGTCTATGACGGCTGGGGCGGCTCGGAGCACAACTTTGGAAAGCGAGAAACCGTACGAGGGGTCGAAAAAGCGTAACGCTTGACAAGTAACCGATATAGGAGTATAGCGGTAAGGTCTTATTAACCTATTAATAATATAAAAACATATGGCTCTATCAGAGACAGCAGTAGGTCGTGCTTGGAACAAAAGCAACGATGCAGTTGAAGGCGCAGTATGGAAAGGCGCAAAGCTTGCAGCTAAGGGAGTTCGCGGTACAGCCCGACTCACAGGCAAGGCTCTCAAGGGTGTTGGAACTGGTGTTGAGGTCGTTCTTGACCGAGGCGTAGTTCGTCCTACACAGCGCGTTCTTGACACAAAGGTTGCTCGAAAGACCAACGATGTAGTAGGTTCTACAGCGACAGGTACGCTTGTAGGAGCAGGAATCGGAGCTGGAATTGGCTTCGCAGTTGCTGGTCCAATAGGTGCACCAATTGGTGCAAAGATCGGAGGTGTTCTAACAGGCGCAACCGTGTTTGCAGAGAAAAGTGGATTTGGTAACGGAATCAGAAAAGTTGCCAAGAAAGCCCGCTTGATGAACTAATCATCACAAAACTGCCGTCCTAAGGCTTGTCTAAGGGGCGGTTTTTTTGTTGCTGTAAAAGGCCATTTTGTGGCTTTTCACTACCACATGAAGGCGCATGGAGTAAGAACCCATGACACAAGAAGCAGGAAAACGTGTTGCAATTTATGCCAAAATGTGGTATAATTGGCACATGGCTGAATCCTCAACTCGGGCTTCACTAGACACGCGCACTACTCAGAACACTGAGGCTCTTACTGTGCGCGAACAAATCATACGGGCAAGAAACCTGTGGCCTGAACTTGCATACATCCCCACTGAGCGACCAGACGAACCTGAAAACAGAAAAAATATTCGTACTGCCGTGCGAGAGAAATTAAATGACCCGCGCAATCGCGCAGTGCTCGAGGCTCGCGCTGACCAACATGCCAAAGGATATCCAAAAGAAGAGAGGGCAAAAGCAAAAGCTGAATTTATAAAGGCGTACCTTGAAGGAGCTGAGTCTTTTGCAATCGCAGTTTCAGAGAGCGCTCCACAGACCTCGTTCCCTGTTGGCGAAGTACTTTTGGTGTATGCGCAAGAGTTTGAGTCTCTCTACAGCGAGGCTTTAGAGAAAAAGGCGTCGAGAGGCACAGCGCTCGGCATCGCGTCTCAGTCATATCGATTTGACACAGACATAATTACTGACACATTTGAGGCACTTGGCATTACGCCAGAGACGCCAGATGAGATACGTGCCCAAGTATTAAGCGAGCTTGCAGAGACTACCCACGTAAAGCCGAACTCTGTACTCGAGCAGGTATATGCTCATCGTTATAAGCGAGATCACACATCAAAGGACAAACCGCTTGTTCCTAAACCTGAGACACCACAGGTCTTAGAGCCGCCACACCCTGTACCACTTAGGCCTGACGTGCCTGACACTACCCCTGCGCCCAAAACACCCACGGTAACACCAGAGCCACAGCCAGAACCAAAAACACCTCAGCCAGAGGTCACACCACAACCTCAGCCAGAGGTTACACCACAACCTCAACCAGAAGCAGAGCCCGAACCAGAAGTCGCACCGAAACCAAAGACTGAGGAGCCAGTAAAACCAGACCCTCAACCAGCAAAACCCGAAATAAAACCAAAGACAAAGCCAAAGACAGAACCTACGATAGAACCAAAAAAGACTGAGCCTACAACAGAGCCCGCACAGCCAGAAACTGAGCCAGAGCCAGAACCTGATCCCGTAAAGATAGTTGAGACAAAGCCAATTGAGGCAAGCGATCAAAGCGACCGCGTGGTTGAAGAGGAAAATAGAAAAGGACAATATCTCATCCCACTCGACCAAGCTCGACCATTAAAACGTATCACTGGATTTTCAGAAAAGGAGAAGCGCGCAGCTCTTCAAGAGCTTGCTAACTATTTGAGACTCACACACTCAGATCCTGTCAATGGTATCGAGCGACGCGCACAGTCGTGGTCAGAGCTTCATACTAGAATTCGCAAGTTTAAAATTGCTCGACAGCAAATGTATGCCGAGGGCAAGCTCACGACTGAAGACACCAAGGACGTATTCGAACTCACCTTCCCCGTCGCGTGGGACATAGTCGAGCTATTTAGAGACGAGTCTGAAAAAGGTTTAAACATTACTAACGCGGTACATGCAATCCGCTACGCACACCAAGCTGGACTCTTCCTAACTGATGTGACGTGGGATAACCGGACTGTTGGGTGGAGAATAGGAGTGATCATTGGTAACTCTCTACGACGCCAATTTGATAAAAGCGGTGACACACTTCCAGCAGGATACACCTCGATAGCTAATCGTTTTTTCACCATAGTCTCCCACCTTGAAAAAGAGGCACACGAGCCACTACAATTTAATGTACAAACATTTCTAAGACAAAATAAAGAGCTTGCGAGATACTCACAATCTTTTCTCATAAGCTACAAGCACTCGCTTTCAGAAGAGATGGTGGATAAAGAACGTGGTGCGGCAGCTATTCGTCTACAAGGCAAGAGATTTGTAGAATACGGATTGGTTAAAGCATCAGATGTCGAGATTTTTGCAAAAAATTATTCCCCTCGTGAGCCAGTCTCTATGGGTGAGCGTATCTTTGATAGCGCGCCACTGCCACTACGCCGTGCATACTGGTGGATAGGTGGGGTGGTAGAGCGCGTACGTGCTAGATTTGAGTGATATTGACATAGTGTGTGTTAAGTAGTATACTATTTTTATGTTTGGAAAAATCGGGGAGAGAGTCGGGACCGCACTAGAGCGCTTCTGGCCAAAAAAGAAAGAGGTGGTTAAAAAGCCCGAGCAAGTCGCTGTACCGGTAGAAAGCGCTCCACCAAAGGTTGAGGCCAAGTCCGCCAAAGAAGAGAAGAAGCCAACCGTTGCGCAAAGTATTTTTGAGGTAAGCGATGCTGATAAACGCGGCGCAGATGGGGCTGGAAAGTTGATCGGCTCAACATTTAGATTTTTACGAGGTGTCCTCATTGCTGCCACTGCCGGTGTTATGGCTGGAACTCTTGCTGTGTTTTTGTCCCCCATGCTCTTTGCCCTCCTCCCCGCAGCTCCTCAGTTTGGAGTCTTCACGGTTGCACTTGCTGCAGCTGCCATTAGCGCGGCACTTGCACTGGCAATACACCTCTCTTTTCGAAACTAAAAGTAGCGTTTGACTTTTCTCAGCATGCAGAGCATGCTGGGCGACATGCGTAGAGAAAAAGCACCGCCTCAGGAGATACAATTACTTAATTCGACTGAACGAGTCCCACTTAATCACGTAGTACTACCTACGCTGGTTGGTAAAGAATTCAGTCTTCCTTTCATAGCTTCAGAGGTGCGTTTTGCATCGAATGGAACTGTTGACACACCTCCTGCAGTAGAAGTCCCGAAAGTACCAAAAGAGTATAGAAGGCTTCGTGCCGAAGGAATGCTTTCGCTGGCTTCGTCAATTGCCCTAGTATTTTTTTCAACCAACGTTCTCCCGTATCTACTGCTTCCAGCATTTGCCGGATTTGCACTTGGCAGGTTTATACAATCAATTAAATATGAACCGCGGCACCTAAGCGGCTATTCGCTGATGATATCCTTGCTTTCTGCATGGTGCCTCTATAACGCAGGGTCAATGTTTTGGCCACTTCTTTTTGCGGGCACTGTACCTGCAGTCATAGCTGGGTCGATATTTCTTTCTGCGGCAATGGCACTTCTTATCGGGGCAAATGCTCGTTCAATTGTTGCTCTATTTAAGGGAAGAGAATAATCACTAAGAAATACGGACAATAGATGCACCGAGCGATTGGAGGCGCTCTTCAATGTGTTCATACCCGCGGTCAACAAGGTGCGCATTCCCCACTTTTGTCTCACCTTCTGCAGCAATGCCCGCAAGTATAAACGCGAGCCCCGCGCGAATGTCAGGTCCATCAATCTCTCTACCCTTAAGCATGGTTCTCCCTCGCACCGTGGCTTTGTGTGGGTGCCAAAGCTGAATATCAGCACCCATTCTCACCAAGTCGCTCGTATAGTTTAATCGTCCATCAAAAATAGTTTCGATAATGGCGCTCTCTCCCTCGGCCTGCGTCATCAAAACTCCCATCGGCGCTTGAAGATCAGTAGGATACCCAGGGTGTTCGTGTGTTTTTAATTCATAGGGTCTCAAGTGTGCTGGCGCGTGCACCGTGATAGATGTATCCCCCACATCAAGCGGAACATTCATTGACTCCAGAGCATCTATCACTGCGCTCAGATGGCTCGGGTCGATATTGAACACAGTCACACCGTCTCCCGCTAAAGCACCAAGAATCATAAATGAACCCGCCTCAATGCGATCTGGAATTATAGGTACAGGAGAGCTTGGTGCGCGAAGCGGCGATGGCCGAATAGTTATAGTTGGCGAGCCCGCGCCTTCAATATCAGCGCCTGCAGCTCTCAAAAAGTCGGCGACAGCAACGACCTCGGGTTCCATCGCGGCGTTGTACAAGGTGACCGTACCCCTTGCCAAAGTTGCCGCAGTCATGAATGTTTCAGTTGCAGTGACAGATGGAAGGCGAAAAAATATGCTCCCTCCCCTGAGTCCATTGGGTGCTGTAAGCGTGTAGGACTCCTCGGTCTCGGCATACTCAGCACCAAGTTTCTTAAAGCCGTTTACAAACACATCTATTGGCCGCGAGCCGAGCACGCATCCCCCAGGGTGCGGAAAGGTCACTGACCCCAATCGTGCGAGCAAAGGCCCCGTCAGTAACACTGACGCACGCATCTTTTTTGCCAGCGTGTCATCAAGTTCTGTTTTCAAAATCGTACGTGCGTCGATCGTTAATCTATCGCCGCGCCTGTCAGTGACACCGCCCAAAAGCTCTATCATCGAGGCGAGTGCGCCAACATCAGATATGCTCGGTACATTTGAGAGCTCGGTGACCTCATCAACGACTGTTGCCGCTGCCATAATAGGGAGTACTGCGTTTTTCATCCCGCCAACTCGTACCGACCCCTTGAGTGGTCGTCCTCCCCCAGCCCCCTGTATCACAAATGACTGCATAACTACCTCAGTTTAACCCACTAGCGAGAGGGTTTTTAAAGTATTGACAACGGTGTTATATAATGATACTATGCGATACATGAAAGATTCTCGTGAAAAGCAAGGCAAAGCGCTTGCTTCAGAACAAGCTCCACGCATAGAAAATAAAGTAGCATTTTCAAATGATATCGAAGAGGCACCGGTTGAGTCTCTTGCGCGCAAGGGACTAGATGCTGCAGGCGTTTCAGTCAGAACCGAGCGAGTCATACCACTTTTTTCTGGTCGCGACATACAGCCCCAAGAACATAAAAATCCAAGCACTATAATTGACAAAATTGTTGGGGCCTTTCCAGCAGGAATACTTGCTGGATACATTTTTAATGTTCCGTTTCTTTTTCAGATATTTTCTTCAGGATACGGTATGTACCATGGCCTAAGTAAAACTCCGTTCTCTGCTTTCTTTGGTAAGGCAGTCATCGCAGGAGCATTTGTTGGCCTGTCGCTTGCAGCATTTACCACGTTTGTATTTCCACCTGCGTACATTCTCGCATCAATTGTTGGATCCCCAATCTCCCCATTTGTTGCAAGTCTATTGATGGGCGTAGTCACCACAATTGGAACTACCTTCTGGTATGGCATGGGGCGCGCTCTTCGAGCTGGTATTGACTTTTTCGTTAAGTAATTCTCCTGTTTAAAGCAAAGCTGCAAGCTGTGTTTTGCTACACTGCTTGCATGTTTACAGTTCGAGTCTCCCCCATAGCTCGAGGGGTACCGCTTGACGAACTCACCTTTTTCTCACGCGACGCTATCCAAGCAGGGTCAATAGTGCAAGCTGAGATTCGTAAAAGAGTACAGCCCTGTCTTGTGTTGTCGTCTCACAGCGCCGCAGAAGACAAGCTTGCACTAAAGTCGACACGGTTTACGTTAAAAAAAATAAGCGGGCACGCACGCTTAGTAGTCGCACCCTACCTCATTCGAGCGCTCGAACGCGTTTCTGTGTTTTACCGTGTGCCGCTCGGCGCCGTGCTTGCCGAGCTTACCTTTACCTCGCTTCTAAGCGTCGCGCGCAAGCTTCCTGAACTCCAAAATCAAAGCGAGACTCAACGTGACACACCACCCGAGGTTCTCATACTTCAAGCCGAACCCGAGGGGCGTATAGGTGCATACAAAAATCTAACCCGAGAGACATTTGCACGAGGCCGATCCCTCACGCTCATCGCTCCCTCGCTTGTAGAAGTTGATGCACTAGCTAAAGAATTGTCACGCGGCATAGAAGAGAGCGTTGTGGTCCTCACCAGCGCGCTCACTCCTAAAAAGCTTCGCGCAGCGTGGGAGCGCGTGGTGACAGCCACCACGCCAATGTTAGTTATTGGTACACCTCCCGCACTCTCGGTCCCTGTGCCCAATCTTGACGTAGTCATTGTCGAGCGTGAGAGCGCTCGCAGTTACATAACTCGGCACATCCCACCTCTTTCACTGAGGCTTGCTGCCGAGTACGTAGCCCGTGAAGCTGGAGCACGTTTGGTGTTGGCAGACTATCCTGTGCGCGTCGAGACGCGAGCACGTCTTGACGCACACACTGCAGAAGAACTTATTCGTGCTCAAGTTCGCCCTGCAGGGGCACAACTCGTCACCGTCATCGACACACGCGCCCATGATGCAAAGCTAAAAGAACGACGCACATTCACTCCACTCTCTATAAACGGAAGAGACGAGGTGCGTGCAGTACTTGCCCGCAAGGGACGGGTAGCTATTTTTTCTGCGCGAAAAGGCATAGCTCCACTCACCGTCTGCAACGACTGTGGCACTCCGGTTACCGACCCGACGACCGGCACTCCCATGACGCTTATCAAAACACCGACGGGAAATATGTTTGTGTCTAGGCAGACGGGAGCGCTTGTCCCATCGCACACAGTCTGTCGCACCTGCGGCAGTTGGAATCTTGTCACGCTCGGCATAGGCGTTGATCGGGTGGTCGAGTACGTGAAGCGCGAGTTCCCCAAATCTGCAGTGATCACTTTTACCAAAGACACGACCCCGAGCCACAAGGCAGCGCTTAAGCTTTCACAGAATTTTTATGATACAGAAGGCGCCATCATGGTAGGCACCGAGCGGATGCTCCCCTACCTCACAGAACCTATTGAGCAGGTAGTAGTTGCATCAATAGATACCACGCTCTCTCTGCCTGCGTGGCGCGCTGGCGAGTACGCGCTTCAGACGCTCTCAGCGCTTCGCACCAAGGCGCTCGAATCGCTTATTATCGAGACGCGCAAGCCTGACAATCCGGTGATCCGTGCTATCGCCTCAGGCAACATCGCTGACTACTATCGTGATGAGCTTGAGCTTCGAAGTTCATATGGGTATCCGCCATTTTCGCTCTTTATTTCACTTTTCTGGACTGGAACAGAGTCTCAGTGCAAAGACACAGCAGACCACATCGCCAAAACATTTGCGCACAGAGATTTAGTTGGCCCGCTTCCACCCGAGATTATCGACCGAGGCCGCCTTGAACAGCGTGCGACGCTACGCATCAACCCACACTCATGGCCAGACGAGGTGCTCTCACAAGAACTGGATTCACTGCCACGTGATATCCGCGTCATAGTTGATCCAGAGGACATCGTATAGTAAAATAGTCAAGTCTATGAGCCATTCCATTGGCACTCCCCACTCGCACCACATTGTTGTCGAGGGTGACCCAGTACTTCGAGCCACTGCAAAAGCTGTGGAGCCTTCAGAGTTCAATGGCAAAGAGCTAAAAGCGCTCATCGCGACCATGAGCAAGGCACTTCGCGATGAGCCCTATGGCGTAGGGATCGCGGCGCCCCAGATTGGCGTCTCAAAACGCATATTTCTCGTTCGCGGCTTTGTGCTCGCCAATATGCGGAGAGACGATGTCGGTGCAGACAAAGTAGAAGATAAGGCATTTATCAACCCGAGCATAATTCGAAGATCAAAAAAGAAAGTAGCTATCGAGGGCGAGGGGTGTCTCTCTGTCCCCGAGGTATATGGCACCGTGACTCGAAGCATAAAAGTGACTGTACGTGCACAAGATGAAACGGGTAAAAAATTTGAACGGGGCGGTGCAGACGTTTTGGCTGAGATTTTTGAACACGAGTGCGAACATCTTGACGGTATTCTATTTATAGACCACGCGACCGACATACATTCACGCCCACATGAGTAAACCGCTCTCGATACTGTACTTTGGGACACCGAGGTTCTCTGTGTTTGTATTGGAAGCCCTAGTTACTGCTGGTTACGCTCCTACTGCTGTGGTGACCACACCTGACAGGCCCGCGGGGCGCGGACTTGCAGTTACTCAATCACCTATTAAAGAGTGGTCATTAGAGCATAGCCTATCTGTCATACAACCTGAGAGTTTAAAAAAAAGCTCGCCAGAGCTGGATCTTATTAAAAATTCTGAGTGGGATCTTTTTGTTGTTGCTGGATATGGCAAAATTTTGCCAAAAGAGCTGGTAGACCTCCCTCGCCTAGGGGCGCTCAATGTCCACCCGTCACTCTTGCCTCGGTTTCGTGGCCCCTCGCCCATTGAGTCACAGATACTTGGCGATGAACGAGAGGTGGGCGTCACAATACTTTTAATGGACGACCAGATGGATCACGGTCCCATCGTGGCACAGGCTCGTATTACTCCAGACCCATGGCCAGTAAAGACCACCACCTTAGAAGACATACTGTGGGCAGAGGGTGGCTCGCTTTTGGTCGAGGTACTACCAGACTTTATTGCGGGCACCATTACCCCCGAGCCGCAGGACCATGAGAAGGCAACGACTACCACGTTTATGAAAAAAGAGGATGGGCACCTTGACCCCAAGGCTGACCCGTACAAAAACTACCTTAAGTACTGCGCGTATGATGAGTGGCCAGGGACGTACTTTGTAGTAGAGCGCCTTGGCAAGACTATTCGCGTCAAAGTAAACGAGGCAAAGTACGAGAATGGCGAGTTCACCATTCTCCGCGTTACCCCTGAGGGCAAGCGCGAGATGTCCTATGAGGATTACCTCCGTGCAGGTTAGGGCAACTTGACATCAAGTAAATACTATGTTACCCTCATTTGATGTCATCTGCAGAGGGTCCCCGCACACAGCGCGAATCTCGCGCCGTTTGGTCAGTAAGCGAGGCTATAACGTATCTCAATAAAATACGATTTGATCCCGAAAAAGAGTACTTTGTCTTTTCCCTTGATCCAAAACGTAACCCAATTACCCCTACTGAGCTTAGGATACTTACGTCATTTGAATTTGAATTCGGCATTACCGAAGATAGAGGAATACTTTACATAGAAACAGGAAAAAAGAATTATGTAGGTGGCGAAAGCGACAAGAACAACAAGCGTAGAGACACATCAAGATTGTCTCTCCATACCCACCCCAATCACGAAGGAGAGGCAACCGTGAACACCCCATCCTTTTCTGATATATACATAACAGATTTCGCCTCAAAGAATACCCCGCTAGTTTTAGCGACAAGCGAAGGAATTATCTTTTATGGCAAACCTACATACGACCCAATAAATAAAAAGGCGTGGACAGGAGAGCCTCGCGATCTTATGTTGATGTACAGCAAGCATTACGGGTATGACATTTTTTGCGCAAATCTGGATGGATTGAAAAATTTTGACTCTATGTCAAAACCAGAGATGGCAGCATTTCAAAGGAGGTTTGCTATCGAGACAAAAGCAATAACTGCTGAGATACCGTGGTCTGACACCAAGCGCATAGCTGAAGCAATGAAAATTGTAAATCTTGGACGTTAGCCAAGTGCGGTCAAAAATTTTGCATTTTGACAATTATGCACTCTACGGGTATGCTCCCCCTCTATGCTTGAGGGAGAATCAAAGTCATATGAAATAAACGGCAGCGCCGGCTATTCTCTGGGGTCGTTTTTGGATCGCTTAACAATGGGGTCATTCAACTATGAGAAAGGCCATTTTGAGCTATTGATTGACCCACGTCAAAACCCAATTACCCCTCGAGACCTAGAACGCCTTGCTAATCTCCCTTTTGAGGTAAGTCTGTCAGAGTATCAAGGACTCATTCTTGTGGTTACCGGCGTGACAGGCACAATACCGTGGCGCTCAGAGAGACATAAAGAGTCTGTGCTTCATTCACGATTCTCTGGTCACTCGCACCCAATCAGGAACAATGACCAAGAGTCATACGACTCGCCCTCGATTGGTGACATGCTTGTCGCACATACCATGGCGCCGGATACCTACCCATTTATTGCACACCGAACTGGCATAACCGTTTTCCGTGCCCCAACACGACACCCACTCACACTCGCACCCTTAAGCAAACAGCTAACCGCTGAAGAAATGTATAATCTTTTTGAGGCATACATCAATCGGCAAAAAGTTTCTGCCACTATTCCTACTCGTCAAGGATTTCGCTCGCACCATACTCTCCCGTGGCGTGATCGCGCACAACTACAGCGCTCATTTGCCGCAGCGTGCGGTGCAATTGTTGAGGAAGCTGGGTGGGGAGAGCGAGCAAGACTATCGACCATTCTTCGTCCTATAAACGCTGGGCCGCGCAGCTAATTGCCCCCCGTAAAATAGCGGAAGAAGTCCTTGACCTTTGTGGCGCCGCGGCGCATCAGGTCTCGCTGTTTGCCAACTTTCTTTTTTAATTCATGAATGAGCTCGTCAACGGCTGCATCAATGGCAGCGTGGAGTGTATCGCAGGTTTCTTCGGCCCTGATAAACCCGCCACTGAAAGAAAAGTTGAGTTCAGCCCTAAACATGTTGCCCGTTCGAGCATTTGAGACAGTACCAAGTTCGACATCAAGCTTTACCGTAGTGTCGTTTTGATTAATGAGCTTTTCTACTCTGTCCAATTTCTGATCAAGATAGCTTCGTACCTCGTCGGTGAGCACTAAAGAACCACTACCCTTGAGATTGTAGGCGATCATACCCCCAGTATACCTCCTACGCCATAAGCAACCCTATAATAAGGGCCAGTATTCCCGCCCCGAGGAGGGCATATGCGTACTTCACACCCTGAGGGTAGCACGGGGGTGGGGGTAAAATTGGCTGTATACTCTATAGGGAGCTATTAGCAATTAGGAATATTCATGGCAAAAGCAAACTCCGCATTTATGAAACCGATGAAGATAAGCGATGACCTCGCTGTCATTGTCGGTAAAGGACCAATGCCACGATCTGAAGTGGTAAAAAAACTTTGGGTTTACATAAAAAAGCATGGTCTCCAAGATCCAAAGAATAAGCGCAACATCAACGCTGACGCTGCACTCAAAAAAGTGTTCGGCGGCAAGGCGACGGTGAGTATGTTTGAGATGACCAAGTTGGTCTCCAAGCACTTGTCCTGAGTTTATCTTAGGGCACCTTAAAAATCCTTGAGCTCACACTCGAGGATTTTTTATGTCAGGACACAGATTTATTGACATTTTAGGACAAGCATACATAATGCACCCCATGCCTCACGAAAAGCAGTTCAAATGCCCCTTTGAAGAACAGGGAGATCGAGAGAGTAGGATGGTGGACGCACAGATAGTTGGCCACAAACTAGCAAGGCTCGACAGCATACGGGGAGCTCTTACAAAGTTCCAAAGTGACCAGAGACTCTTGGGGGTGCGGCTCTCGCTTCCCGTGGACGTTCTTGCGGGAAAGAACTTTGAGAGCCTCAAAGTCGCACTCATACCCTTTCAAGCTGAGGTGGTAGCGATGGAGATAGAGCTTCGTCTTGGAGCCGATCTTATCTACTTTCCGGAGCGGATGAATGGTGAAGCCTTTAGCACGTTGATTACAAAAGACCCGTCACGGGTACTCACCGCACTTGCCTTTCATCGAATGCTGCGGGAGCTCAGGGTTCCGCCCCCACGTAGCGCTGCTGAACTCTCGATACTACTCCAGACCATATTTCAGAAAATGCATGCAAATGGACTCAGACATCCAAAACTACTCCTCCTCGCTGATACTGTACGAGGAAAAAAATTTGTAGCTGCGTACATCACCCCCGCAGGCTTTACCTCAGAACTTGATCGAGGGTCAAAAGAAACAGACAAAAATCTCTTTAGCATTGTGCGATGCCCCCTGTATCCAAAGACATTTGGTAGATTCAGCAATGGACTTCAGATAGTGCTCTCGCGCGAGGCAGACTTCACATCTCTCCCAACAGACGTACGGAGGAAAATACGATCAGACTCAAACACAGAGCTTGCGCGACACGGTATAAAGATCAAAGATCAAGCCGAGGACAAGCAGCCAGATGGGCTCTGGATTCCTGACTAGCGGCCTCTCCCATACGCCTTCTTTAAAAGATCCACGTGCTCGAGGTACGTCTTTGAGCAGTGAAAGCCTCCTTTTCTGTCATGGAAGTAAAACATACACTGTGTCCGCGCAGGGTTTAGCGCGGCGACCACAGCGGCTACAGACGGGCTCGCGATAGGGGCAGGAGGTAACCCTGCTGATTGATAGGTGTTAAACGGGGATTTTAAAAACTTGTCACGTGGACGTACCACCGGCCACCAGCCGTTCCGCGACGTACCGCGCACGTATTGAAGCGTCGCATCGACCTGAAGCCGCATACCTTGAAACAATCGATTCCACAGTATGCCCGAGATAATGTGCATCTCTTCTTGGTCGGCCGTCTCTCGCTCAATAAGTGAGGCAATGATAAGCGCATCTTTGAGCGGCACCTGCGCCTCTACCTCAGCGGTATAGCGGCTAAGGATTCGTTCATTAAATCGCTCGTATATCAATAATCGTGCGTCGGTTGGAGATATATCTCGAGGGACAACATAGGTAGATGGGTACAGAGTACCCTCGGGAGTAGTGGATGTTGCCGCGTTTAAAAATTCGTCACGCTCTGCCTTGGTCCAGCCCAAAACTGATCCAAACTCAAGTGCGACCTGTTCGCGTCGCATCCCCGCATATATCACCACTGCTTTTGGACCCATCGCGCTTGCCAAAAGTTGATACGCCGGTGCATCAATAACCACTTTTGAAATAGCACCAAGCGCCATGTCCGCGCCAGAGAGAGCCGACGCGACCAGTGTGTTTGATCGAGTGAGTGGGAGTTCGGCAGTGGGTCTTTCTAAAATTGTCTTTGATTCAGGGTCGACAGAAACTGGAAACGGCACGGGTTCTACCGGTACTGCACCTCCCCCTTTGAGCGCAACCACTGATGGGAGCGCAACGAGGGCGATAATGATGACTGAGGAGAGGGCAAATAAAAGCTGTATGGTCTTGTCTTTCTTCACTTCCTTATAGTACCAGTCGAAAATGCTCAATTGACGGGAGGTAAATATAGGGTAGTATTTGGCAATCTTGTAGCAAGATGTCTATGGCTGAAGCGGTGAAAAGGTCTACGTTGGGTCACAAATTCGCACAAACTCCAGTTTGGGGTGCCGAGCAGTTTGCCCTGCCACAGCATCTCTATCAGAGACTATGTGACTCTCATCTCGTTAAGTGGGGGCTGTTGGATAAAGCTTTTTTAAAACAGCAGTTCACGCGAGACTCTATTGACGCACTGAACGAATACTCTGACAAACTTGATGCTGGGCACGCCGAATTTCCGATTCCGGCACTCATAGCGAAAAAAGTACTTACCAAGTCAGACTTTCAACATCGAATTATTGCCCCACACAACGTCAACATTGCCCTGCTTGAGCGTATTCTCTTTGCTGGCAAGATGTTGTCAGAAAGAATTTCATTTTTGATTGAGTACGACATCCTAACGCGAGAGTCACTATGGCAGTTTTTTGTACATAAAGGTAATGCACGGGCAAGCCTTGCGCTTTTTGATGCACAAGTAAATGTAGAATCACTGGTAACGTCTGGTGTGTTATCACCCAAGCGTATGAACATAATTTCAAAAGGACTAGACACCGTAGAGGGTGAGGCGCTGTGGAGAGACATCACATTGCAAAGTACCAAGTCTCGAAGATACCCCGTTGATCTGACCGTACACCCCGTTGTGGTCAAAATGCGCGGTCAAGAGCACGTTGATGAACTTTCAAGACAAATACGTGCAGTGTTACAACGAGAGCCACCACAGGCATTGATGTACTCCTTTCGGAGAGTGTTTGACGCGTACCTCGTACAAACACCTCTGTATAAAAAGCTTAAAAATTTTGACACCGTAGGACGGGCAAAGCGAGAAGCAGAGCGTAAGGCTAACGTACAACTTGTAAACACTTATCAGGTACAAGAGCTTAAAAGATGGACAGGTAAGCATATCTCCTCTTTTAACCCGACCCCCGATCTTAATAAGCGCTACCTTGATATTTATGCTCGCTATGACGTTCATGGCTCTATGGACCCGCTCCAGCTCGCTATTATTGCGAGGACTGCGTGGTGGTACATCATGAACGGGAGGTCAAAACTATTTACTGGGGTGCGCATTCTCCCGTACAAAACGAGTGATTCGTCACGCGGGTACGAGACACCGTGGGTCGCCCTCGCTGCATGCCCGGGGTCAAAAGTACTTGAAGTGAGAGATAGAGAGTTTATTGATAGTAATGTTGGCGCCAACAGGATGTACCTAACCCACTCGAGCGCCTATGATTCAAGCGAAGCCAGATCAATACCCATAGTAGGTCTGGGTACATACAAAAACACTAACAAACTTCCCGTGGGCTCTGACCCATTTGTGGTTCTGGCAGCAGATTTTGACAAAAAAGACGAATACAGAAGAAAATTCGATTCTCCAAAAAATGGAAAAGAGTACGAAGATACTGCCGGTAATATACCTGCGCTTATTAACGAGACACTACGAGCCATTATTGAGTGTGAGAATGCAGAAATAAACCGCGCAAAAAAGTACAACGGCCGAAAACTAACTAAAGGTTAGACTCGATATTGCTGCGTGCGAGTCGTACGGAGCCCCGCAAGGCCGTACTTATCTACCTGCCTCTGCCATGCGAGAAACTCCTCGACTGAAAGCGAGTAGCGAGTACACGCGTCTTCAAGAGTGATAAGCCCGCCTCGAACAGCAGCAACTACTACTGCCTTACGCTTTATGACCCAGCGAGTCGCTGGTTTTGGCAGATTTTCAATCGTAATGGTATCGCCGTCCGGACCAATAACGTAGTCTATTTTACCTAGATTTTCTTTGCTCATGCCGGCACAATACTATGCGGGTTCCTCAGAGTCAAACTTGCCCTCAGGTTAGTCAGTTGGATCGATATTTCTAATGTATAGCCCCACGCGGGTAATAAGCACAAAGCCCACCCCCCACGCGATGGGGAGCCAGTACGGTACACCAAAGAACGATGCCTCGGCCCACACCTGCTGGTAGCCTAGCGCCCGAAATCCGACTTCAATACACACCCCCGCCAAAAGCCCGATAACAAATAAGTACCTCTCTCCTACTCTGTTATTCCACAAAAAAAGGAGTGCCGAGATACCAAGTGCGAATAGTGTCAAAAACAATTCACCCAAACTCCCCTGTGCTTGAAAAAGAAAGAAAAGTGTTAGTGCCACTGTTGGCACCCAAAACTCATTAATGATTGACGGTCGAGTACTCACGGTTGAAAAAGTGACTCCGGCTCAAACCGTACAGCACTAATGTGTGGGAATTGAAGAAGTGTCTTCTCTACCTGCAACCGCATGATTGTTGCGCGACACGCCCCTCCCGAGGTCCTAAACTGTGGATCATCGATGGCTACCACGGCGGTACCATTTAATATGGTGACACTTTTGAGATGTACCCCTTCAAGGGGGAACTCGGTAACAAGTCCTTCTTCACGTTCTGCCACAGTAAGGCGACCATCGAGTACCTGCCGTACCGCGTCATATGCACTATTTTTTGTACGAGGCACAATTCGCTCTATCGCCACCATGCCATCCTCTGAACACTGAGGACCTCCCTCGCCAAGATCTAAGACTGGCTGGTAGGCATAGATCTGTACTGGCACCCCAGCATGTGGCCCTACATCGGTAAGCTGTGTCAACACATATCCTCCTGCAAAAATGACAAGCACACCTATAACAACCCCGACAACACGCCGTCGCACCAAAGTTGTCTGCGGCTCCATAGCCGTTACCATACCATGATATTGTTCGGACATGTTGTCGCTTGGACTTAGAGAAATGCGATTTATTCGATATACGGCCATTGGTGTGAGCACCTTTCTCTTTGATCTTGCCCTGTTATGGATTCTGATTGATGTCGTGGCACTTCACTTTCTTGTCGCGACTCCACTTGCCTTTCTAGTTGCCGTTTCAATTAATTATCTCGTCAGTCGTGCGTGGGTTTTTGTACGGACGCACCGGTCATTCTTTACAGGCTATGTGTATTTTTTACAGTTTGCCATTGTAGGGGCACTCGCTACCACCGCACTTATGTGGGTGGGGGTTGAACAACTCGATCTCCCCGCGCTCTACTCACGCGTGGGTATTGCTGGTGTGGTTGGTATCTGTAACTACCTCGGTAACTTGTACCTAAATTTTAGGGTGGTAGGAGTGCCACTTACCCAGAAAAGTGGAGACGTCGGGAAGAAAAACTAGTGCCCTCCACCTTCTTGAATCACGCCGTCAAAAATTGATTTGTCTGGCTCGCCGTCAACAGTGAGCACACCCCACGCACCACGGTCAAGACGTGAGAGCGCGTGATCCACCAAAATATATTTCCCCGGATAGTCGACCGTAAGCTCGACGACAGTCGCACCTCCCGCGGGCACCAACGTCGTCTGTACCCCCTCGGCAGGTGGAGTTAACAGATCCCCCTCTCGGTACACACGGTCGAAAATCTCACCAATGACGTGGAAGGACGAGATAAGGTTAACTCCCCCATTACCCACATACATGCGCACGCTGTCTCCCACCGACGCGTGCATGTTGTTGACCAAGGCTCCCGTCTTGCCGTTAAACACAACGTACTGAGGGTCACTATTGAGCATCGCTTCGGCGTCAAAAAGTTGAAGCCCCTTTCGTCCAAGAGCTCCCGCGCTATAAAACTCTCCCTGCACCACATAAAACTCGTGATCGACTTCAGCCAAACCTTCCTGGGGTTCTACAACTATGAGCCCGTACATCCCATGAGCCATGTGATTGGCGACATTTGGGTACGCGCAGTGATAGATATACACTCCTGCCTTGAGTGCTTTAAACGTTATCGTTTTAGACTCTCCTGGCATGACCATGGTGGCGGCCGCGCCTCCCCCAGGGCCTGTCACTGCATGAAGGTCAATTGAGTGATGGTGGAGCGATGTCTCGTGATTTGTAAGTGTAAGCCGCACCGTGTCACCTTCTCGAACGCGGAGCAACGGCCCCGGCACTGTGCCGTCA